>JAPPII010000014.1 GCA_028820845.1 Candidatus Poribacteria bacterium | reverse complement strand
GAATCGGAGTCCCCATCCTTGTTGGAATTGGTGTTCCCATCCTTGTTCTGATTAGTACCCGATTGGTCCTTGTTGTTATTAGTCTGCTTTGGCGGGGCATCCGAGGCGGTATGTGCTTCATGCGCGGCTTTTGCTGTCAAATTACACGTGTAATACGTGTGACCCGCAGGACACGTCGCCGCATGCGAGACCAACCCACCGCAACTCGTCCACGCATCCGCACGACAGGCAACCTGCTGGCGGGTAGACCCCTCCGAATCGTCATCTTTGTGCTTCTGCTCCTGAGAACTTGAATCTCCCGGATTCTGCCCCGGCTCCAGCGGGTCTGGGTTCGGAGCAGCATCCGAGGCGGTATGTGCTTCATGTGCGGCTTTCGCCGTCAGATTACACGTATAATACGTGTGACCCGCAAGACACGTCCGTTTATGAGCAGTGCCGGTGCCATCGCAGCCCGTCCACCTCGCAGCAGGACACGGACGCGGCTCCGAAGGATACTTATGCAGATGCGGGGGATCGGCACACAGGATCATCCGCCCCCCACTGACCGTGCACGTCTCCCCCTTGTCATTGCGAGGACACCGCGCCAGACCATGCCCTAAACCCTCATCGCAGAAATAAAACTGTTCGCTACAAAACTCACAAGACACCCGCAGATGAATCCCCTTTGAACCCACAGCATGCCCACACGCCAACGTTTCTGGGGATGTCGCTTTATCGCAGACACCGACCCCGTGTTTATCCGACTCTGTGCACGACCAGAAGTGCGTTTTACAGACAACACACTTCACATAGTGCGGCTGACCGATGTTGGGATCCGGGGGCGTGGACTCCGCACCGAAAACACGCGGCAGCACATTCAAAAACAGAACACCGCATAAAAATAGAGAAAAAACTTGTTTCATTTCAGAAACTCCTTACTTTTGAAAATCATGAAAACAACTAACTCTATGAGCCAGAACCCGAACCGCTTGTGCTGTGAGGCTTTTTACACTCCGGACAGATATTCGTGCCTTTTCGCAAACTTTCATCGGGTTTGACCGAACCGCTGGCAGAATGTCTTTGGGCAAGAGACCGCAGGCTCCCGGAAGGCGAACACTGGCCATTAGCACATTCACGAAACTGGACACCACATGTATAGCCGATAAAGTTCGTACACGTCTGAATCTCGTGAGTCGTATCTGTGCAAGCGTAGTAAGACTTGCCACACCCCGGAACCGTCGCAGAACCCCCCGCACACGTCTTTTGATGTGTTAACCGCGCAGCCTCTACGTTGTCCCAACTTTCACCGCACCCTCCATGACACACAAAGTTATAAACCTTATGCTTTACATCAACCAGCGGCGGCTTCGGATCCGAATTGGGATTCTCACTCTCATACTTCGTGGTATAATCATTGTAGGCTTTGTCTCGATCGGTGTCGTATTTTACCGATTCTCTGTGGGCATCCGAGGTAGCTTGCTCGGCAACAACCTTCAACTTCTCAAGTTCGCCGTCGTTCAGCCATGCATTGACCATGTCCAATGTTGGTTTGATCTGCCCCAGAGCAGGGATAAAGACCGTTGGTGCACCCAGCACATATAACCCGCCCGCGATAAATAGATTCTGCAACGTTGTTTTCGTGGAATCCGAGACGGTTTTCTTATTAGCAGCAAGGTTTTCGCTGACATCATCCGCAGCATCCACCTGCGTATTGTAATTGATTGAAGCTGCCATGGCGTTTTGGTTCGCATCTCGGTAGTCATCCCAATAGTCTTTTGCGGTTTTCGGTGCAGGTTGTGAACTTTGCTTTTCTTCTCCATCAATAACGCAGACAAAAACGCTCATCAGCAACAAACAACACATAAAGACTTGAACAAAACATTTTCGCATGAGGCCCTCCTTATTCAAGTCCCTGCAACCGCCGGGCTTCGGATATCAAGCGAATGTACTCGTCGCGACGTTTCCTGTTTTGGATGTATAGGTCATTTATACGATTAGCTTCAGCACCCGTCGCGCGAAGTTTGGCATCTAAAGCCGCATCAAAGGCATTATACGTTTCCTTATCTACGTTCGGATCGCGCCGCATCTCACGACTCTTCGCAATCTCGGTTTTATTTGCTTTGATCTCTTTTTGGAGTTCTTGAGATTCGGCGTAGAGTTTATTTGACCATATACTGGCTTCTGCAGATAGAGTCTCAGCTTCTTCCAAGAGCGCATCAACGCGCGCTTGGGTTTCAGGATCCAACGCGACAGACGCAACTGTCTCCGAGGATGGTGTTGGTTGGCCGGGGGAGACAGTCGGTGTTTCAAAAGGTGTTACGGAAACTTCCTCTAATTCCGCAGTGCCTTGAGATCCTGGCGTGAGCTCATGTGGTTCTGCATGGAAAGTGCCATCTTCGTGAAAATGCCCACCTTGCACGGTCTCATCAACTTTCGGTGGAACCTCGGTCTTTTCAACTTCTACGGGTTTATAGACCTTGATAGGGGCTTGATTGGCAACGCGCTGCCCATGCCAGACACCAATACCTATCGCAATCAATAACACAATCAAAATCGGTAGCCAAATCTTCTTTTTCAACATGACTTATCTCCTTTTTGCGTTCAGAAAAATATCCGTTTTGAGTTTCAAGATGACCGTCTCATCTGCTCCTTCAAGTGTCACCTGTCTCGGTTGAACTTCTGTGAGCATCAAACCTGCCATCGAGTCGCCGAGAAACACCTCTCTATATTCGCCAGTCATGGTGTTTTTCAACCATGCCGACGCAGCGACAGGATCCGACGGATACACACGCGTCCCAAGCAACACAAGAGTGTCCCCTGGCACAGAGTTCGGGTTCAGGACTGTGCCAAGCGGTGCAAATAGGTTATTCTGAATAATCGTTTGGTAGAACTCCGAGTCGATGGACTCTGAGAACGCATCACGCTCAACGAAGACACGGGTTTTGAGAGGTCCGGGTGCTTTCGTGCTGTGCGGCTCGGAAAAACGCTTTGTCGCTTGTGTCGGTGCTGCAGTCTGTGCCTGTAAACAATAAAGACCGAACAGACAGCAGAGGATACAGATCAAGCACACAAGAAACGTCCAGTTCTTAAAAAACATAAATAGCCTCCTTCTCTGTTATTTGCCGTCAGTCTCCAGACAGATGCTCGGTTGACACGACGGTTGTGTTTCAGGGTGACAAAAGCCTGAAGTTCGATGACAGGAGGGACGCGGTGCGTCTGTTTTCCGGTGTCCGTATCCGAGTGTGATGATGACGAAAAGTAGCGTGATGGGCAGTATCCATCGTATGAGCGTGTCTCGCATGGGTTGTGACTCCTTATAAATTTCCCCTTGCTTGCGGGGGCGGGGAATGCCATAAGGCATTCATACCGGGGGTAATTTGCGAATGTGCGTAAATCCTTATAGAAAATATGATGATGACGCCCCGAGACGTGGAGCAGGATACCACATTTCGAGGGTATCGTCAAAGGAAAGTAGGCGCATCGCGGGGTGACTGGTTTTTCGGGGTGTGCTGCGATGCAACGCGAAGAACCCAAGATACCTGCCGTTTGTCTGCGGAAGGCAGTATCTGGGTAGAAACAGTTTTGACAATCGTGAGAAAGACTGTCTCGTATTTTGTGAAGTAAAATACTTAACGTAAGTGGAGGGGGGGGTGGATAGCGATGTTAACCGAAGAGACACACGCGGATAGTAGCGAGAGGCGACCTTTTACCGAGCAGCACGCGCCCAGCAACCGCACACCTAACGTCTCTATTTTCGATATTTTATCACTGATCCATCGGTTCTTCATCTGCTATTTCCCTACATGAATGTGAAATGCACAGTGGCACTTTTTGGGGGCCACCTTCCTGAAATATAATTATAGCCTACATCTCAAAAAATGTCAAATATTTTTTTCATAAACATTCCAGAGGTTCTCTGAAAGTCGGCACTTGCGCGTTGAATTATACACGCGGGTGTCGTTTCTGTCAAATTTTCTTCTGAGAAAACGATACATTCAAAAAAATAGAGGGGTGTGAGAGGCAGAATTCTTTTGACACATCATACCTTGTTTGCTATACTTCCATAGTGATTTACCCAGACAGGCACATAAGACAGGAGAGTACCACCTTGAAAATTACAGACGTTAAGACCATCCTGACAGCACCCAACGGCATTCGTCTCGTCGTTGTTAAGATTGAAACGAGTGAACCGGGTTTATATGGCATCGGCTGTGCCACGTTTACGCAACGTCCACTCGCTGTTGCAACAGCGGTTGACGAATATCTCAAACCTTTTCTCGTCGGCAAAGATCCAGCAAACATAGAGGACATCTTCCAAAGTAGTTTTGTCAGTTCCTATTGGCGAAACGGCCCCGTCCTGAACAACGCACTCAGCGGTGTAGACATCGCACTATGGGACATCATGGGCAAACGCGCGAATATGCCTGTCTATCAACTGCTCGGTGGCAAATGCCGTGAGGCTGCAACGCTCTACGCACACGCAGGTGGCAGCACTTTCGAGGCGGTAGAGGAAAGCATCCGCCGTTATATGGAACAAGGCTATCGCTATGTCCGCGCACAGGTAGCGATACCGGGTTACTCAACATACGGGGCAGGACGTGGCAGACGCAGCTCCGATGCCTTTGAACCGACCCCTTATGTGAACACCGTTATCAAACTCTTTGACCATCTACGCACACAACTCGGTGACGAGGTAGAACTCCTCCACGATGTCCACGAACGCATCCCACCCATCCAAGCGATTAATCTCGCCAAAGGGTTAGAACCCTACAACCTCTTCTTTCTTGAAGACCCATTCGCACCAGAGGATGTAGACTATTTCCAACTCATGCGTCAACAGACAAGTATCCCGATTGCGATGGGGGAACTGTTCAACAACCCGAACGAGTACATCAACATTATCAAAGACAGACTCATCGACTTTATCCGAGTGCATATCTCACAAATCGGTGGCATCAGTCCTGCGCGCAAACTCGCCGCTTTCTGTGAATTCTTCGGCGTACGCACAGCGTGGCACGGACCTGGGGATGTCTCTCCAGTGGGGCATGCTGCGAACGTTGCATTGGATTTAGCGTGTTACAACTTCGGTATTCAGGAACAACACGTCTTCGGTGAAAATACCAAAGAGGTCTTTCCGGGTTGCCCCGAAATTCGAGACGGCTGCTATTGGGCAAGTGAAGCACCTGGTCTCGGTATCGACATAAACGAGGCACTCGCAGCACGATTCCCGTTCCCAGAACATCCGCTTAACGGCGGTTGGGCACCCGTGCGGCGGATGGACGGCACGGTTATCCGACCTTAATTTAAAAACATGAAACGCATCGTTTACGTCGCTTTCGTACTCTGGGCAAGTCTCACATACGCAGAGATTCAGTTCACACGGGTAACCGACGAAGCCGGTCTCCAATTTCGCCACTTCAGTGGTGCGACTGGGGCAAAATACCTCCCTGAGACAATGGGTGGCGGTGCCGCTTTCTTTGATTACAACAACGATGATTTGCCAGACCTCTATTTCGTCAACGGGGCACCTCTGACCGAAAGCACAACAGATGTGCAGCCCACAAACCGACTCTATCGAAACAGTGGCGACGGGACATTTACTGACGTGACAGAACTGGCAGGGGTCGGCAATACTGAGTACGGTATCGGTTGCTGCGTCGCAGACTACGATAACGACGGCAATCGCGATCTGTTTGTTACGAACTTCGGACACAACGTTCTCTACCGCAACAACGGCGACGGTTCTTTCAACGATGTGACAGACGACGCTGGCATTACTGATGAACCGTGTTTCTCTACGGGGTGTGCCTTCGCCGATTACAACAACGACGGCTGGTTGGATCTGGTTGTCGTGAACTATGTCCTCACCGATTTAGAAACCGCACCCGACTGCTCACAAAACGGAATACCGGCATACTGCCGTCCAGAAGATTTCGCACCTGCACCGGATGTGCTTTATCAGAACAACGGCGACGGCTCTTTTACCAATGTAACACAAACAGCAGGACTCATCGCACTCGGCAGAGGGTTAGGTGCGATTTGGACGGATGTCGATAATGATGGTTGGGTTGATCTCTATATTGCCAACGACCAAGAGCCTAACTTCCTCTACCGAAACAATGGCGACGGGACATTTACGGAACTCGGTGAGTTGCACGGCATCGCACGCAACGAACACGGCGACGCAGAAAGTAGCATGGGTATCGACACAGCGGACTACGACAACGATGGCGATTTTGATGTAATCCTTACCCACTATCAAGCCGAAACGAATACACTCTACCAGAACGACGGTAACGGCGTTTTCTGGGATGTCACAGCGCAAAGCCGTTTAAGTGAACCGACGCTCTTACCCTTGGCATGGGGGGTCGGCTTCGTAGACATTGATAACGACGGTTGGCTCGACCTCTTTTTCGCCAATGGACACCTCCACGACAACATCGAAGCACTCGAAGAAATCGGGGTTTACAAACAACAAAATCAGCTCTTTCACAATCAACGGAACGGCACTTATGCAGACATCTCCGACACATCTGGGGGTGGTATGCTTATCGAGAAGTCCAGCCGGGGCGCGATTTTCGGAGACTACGATAACGATGGCGACCTCGATATCCTCGTGATGAACATTGCCGACACTCCCGATTTGCTTCGCAACGATACACCACCTATCCATCATTGGTTGCGTATTAAACTGGTTGGTTCGTTTAATAGCGAGTTTTCGGTTGGCACGCTGCACCGAAAAGGGTCAAATCGTGACGGACTCGGCGCGAAGGTAATACTCCATATCGGTGACATGCAGCTACTCCGAGAGGTAAAAAGTGGCGCGAGTTATCTCTCTCAAAACTCACATCAACTCCTGATTGGATTAGGTAAGGCTGAGCAGGTTGACCGATTGATTGTCCGTTGGCAGAGCGGTATAGAGGATAAAATGGAAAACGTACAGTGTAATCAGCAGTTGACAATTCAAGAAAGTGATGGTATTATAATCCGTAAACCCTAAATGTTCTTGCATAATCCAGTCTATTCATTTGGAGGATGACCAATGAACAAAAGCGTTATTATCGCCATTTTGAGTTTCGCAGCGGTAATCGTGTTTGCTGCAAACCCACAGGCATTGGCGAAAGTTGATCCAGAAACCCTCGTTGGCATGTGGCTGTTTGAAGAAGGGGCAGGAGATGTCGCTAAGGATACCTCTGCTGCTGGAAATGACGGGGAGATTGTGGGTCCTAAGAAATGGGAAGATGGAAAATTCGGGAAGGCACTGGAATTCGATGGCAACAGTGTCTATGTCGAAGTACAATCCAACAAGAGCATTACACTTGAAGAACTAACGATTGTTGCGTGGGCAAATTTAGAGTCGTCTCAAGGCACGCGTTGGCAGTCCATTATGATGCGTGGTCAGAATCCCCGCAACTATCTATTGGCTGTCGACAAAGACAGACAAACCCTTCAGTTAAGCATTACGAAAGGGGCGCCTGGTGCATGGGGAGGGCCGATTGGTGGTCCCATTATTACAGACGATGGGTGGCACCATCTCGCGGGAGTTATCGGTGAAAAAACCGGTTTGGTTATCTACACCGATGGCGAAGAGGTCGGTAAGCAACCCTACGCAAAACCGAGTCTTGATGCGGAACCGGGTCGGATGCGGATTGGTGACGGTTCAAACGGTGGACACCAGTGCGAAGGTTTGCTTGATGAGGTCGCACTCTTCAACGTTCCACTTGAAGGGGACGACATCAAAACGATCATGGAAGATGGGCTTGAGAGCGCAACCGGCTTGTTGGCAGTGGAACCTGATAGTAAGTTGACGACAGTATGGGGGAAACTCAAGGAACTTCCCTAACAATCGGTATTATTTCTCGCGCTGTCGGATTTCCGCCAAACCTTCTTGATAAAGCGGGTTATCCGGTGCGAGTTCAACCGCTTTTAAAATTGCCATTTCTGCTTCTTTGTATCTTCCGACCTTGTAATATAACCACGATAAGGTGTTATGATATGGGGCAGAATTGGGTGATAATTCTGTGGCGTGGCGTGCCAATTCGACCGCTTTTTCTAAGTTGCGACTGTGTTGCCCATAGAGATAAGCGAGTCCGTGGTGCGCCATTGCCGTGTCTGGCGAGAGTTCTATCGCCTGTTGGTAATACGTCTCCGATGCTTCAAAATCACTGTTCGCAGCATAGAGCACACCCAGCATCAGCAGTGATTCTGGCAAATCGGCGTTGATTTCAAGTGCGCTGTGAAACCGCTTTAAGGCATTCTCTCCATCCCGACTTTGCATATAGACGATACCGAGATTGTGGTAAATCTCCGCTGTCTCCAAACCGAGTTGAACCGCACGTTCATAGCGAACAATTGCCTGTGCAGCGTCTCCTTGATCTAACGCGATCTTCGCGAGTCCAGCGGACACCTGCGCAGCGTGGATATCCGAAGTGCTATAGTTGTGAACGCGTTCAAACGCGCGGACAGCCGCTTCGTATTTCTCGTGCTTGACATAAACATTCGCGAGTCTGAGTAGTACCTCCGCTTTCTCGTCGGCATCGGCGACAAAAACCGCCTCAACGCCTCTCTGGATTTCCACATCTGTAGATTTTAAGTCATGAAACCGCTGCATTGCCGCTTCAGCAGCCAATGTATCTCCGATCTGTCGATAGCAGCGAGCGAGTTGGTAATGGACATTCGGCATCGTCGGTGCTAACGCAACAGCTTTCTGATACACTTCAATTGCCGCACCCCA
Source organism: Candidatus Poribacteria bacterium (assembly GCA_028820845.1). Lineage (NCBI taxonomy): Bacteria > Candidatus Poribacteria > Candidatus Poribacteria bacterium. Next base: position 19,547 of record JAPPII010000014.1, on the reverse strand, counting down.
CTCCTGTTTTCGGCTGTAAAGGATACCGAGGTGATAATGCGCATCGGCAAATTCAGGATTCCCCTTGACGGCTTGCCGTTGCTCAGCAATTGCGTTCTCGATCTCTCCACGTTCTGCATAGATGCGACCGAGATTGTGATGTGCCTCGACGACACCCGCCGTGCCTCGCTGCACCAATTCCATATAGTATCGCATCGCTTCATCAAACCTACCTTGTCGATAAGCGATGTACCCCAATCCCAACAGTGCTTGCGATGCCGCAACTTCGGCTTCTAAGCTGCGTTCCTCGTCTGTATCAAAGCGAAGTACGTCCTGATAAGCGCGGGCGGCATCGGCGTAGCGACCCAACTGGGAATAGGTGTACCCTAAACGAGCAAGCGTCTTTTCATCTTTCCCGGCATCGGTAAAGTACCGAACGGCTTCCGCATAGTCGCCCTGCTGGAGTGCTGTTGCTCCTAACTCGTAAGCGTTCTGGGCAATAGCAAAATGTCCGTTTAAGACGCAGAGGCATAATGTAATAACCCAAGTCGCCACTTTCGTAGCATAATCTGTTAGATTGTGCATATACGCCCGCAAACTACGCAAACTATGGTAAATCCTAGAATTAATTAGACATTCAGCGAATCAACGTCAGAATGCGCGTGTGGCATTCTGCGGGTGCGGTTAGAAACCGCACCTACCAGGCCGGGGTAAAATGTTTATTTATTTTTCTGGTTTACCATAAATGAAGTTTAAGAAAATAAATCGGTAATTTGTCTTGGATGCCCCAACTTGTTGGGGACGCGGTGCTGGAAAACACTCCCGAACAAGTTCGGGCATCCGGATGTTCGGGTATTACCGAATTAATAAATTAATCTTCATACAGTTTGCGCTACAAAATGTCCAAAGGATCTTAGTCAAAACCCAACCGTTTTACTTCTGTCTGGAGGGAAATCCCGGTCTTTTTTCGGACCTGCTTTTGGATATATGCGACCAAATTTAGGACATCTGCCGCTGTCGCATTGTCAATATTGAGAATAAAATTTCCGTGTACTGTGGACACCTCTGCACCACCAATACGGTAGCCTTTCAACCCACTGATGTCAATCAGCCGTCCCGCTGAATCGCCGGGCGGGTTTTTAAACATGCATCCGGCATTCTCCTCAGCAAAGGGTTGCGTTGCGACTTTCTGCTTGTAGAAGGCTTGCATCCGTTCGGTGATTGTGTCAACATCCCCGTGTTCAAGTTCAAGCGTCGCACCTGTAACACAGAAATAGGCATTCAAACCGCTGTGTCGGTATTCAAAGTTCGCCTCGGCATGGGTTAACTCAACAAGATCACCCGTGTCGGTCATGACAGTAACATTTCTGACGACATCCCCGAAACTACTGCCCCACGCACCGGCGTTCATGATGAGCGCGCCGCCGACGGAACCCGGAATACCGAGTGCAAATTCCACACCGCTCAGTCCGCTTCGGGACATGGTTTTTGAGAGCCGCGGCAGTGAAAGTCCTGCACCCACCGAAACGACCTTTCCGTCAACCTCCAGTTTCGCCAACTCGCCGATCAACCTGACACCGATGCCCTTGAAACCCGTGTCGCTTACGAGTAGATTCGACCCACGACCGATAACGGCAATCGGAATACCCCACTGTCTATGGAAATGTGCTAACGCTGCGAGTTCAGATAACGTACTGATTTCAATGTAAGCGGTTGCTTCACCACCGATGCCGAAGTAGGTATGTTTTGCGAGCGGCTCTGCAAACCGGAGCCGTGAACCGGGTTGCGTTACGATTTTCGGCAGTGCTTTTTTCCAATCCATGCTGCCCTCCATTTTTTGTCTATTATAGCACATACGGCAGCAGGAATCAATTCTATAGACATATCAGAGTGTGTAAATATTTTGACAGCGGGTTGTCAGAATCAGGATTTGCAGGATTCAAGGATTTTCAGGGTAGGAGGGAATACGTCTCTTTGCTCCCGGGGAATGCCATAAGGCATTCATACCGTTGATTTCCGAGTGCTATGTGTAGAATCGTTTGAATGCACGTCGCATGAATTAACACGGAATGCGCGTGTAGCAAATGTCCTACAAAGAACGGATTTCGTCTCTTCCTATACCAAATCCAGGCATCCAGCCATGTACTTTTCAAACAAAATTAGCAATTTTTGTGGAAATCATTTGCTTTTTTTCTGAAAATAGCGTATAATTTGGTTACGAATAGACTTAATTGGTATTTTAGTGATAATTGTGAAATTGACTTATTATAACCCAACTTGCCATCTTGGCAGCACGGTTTCCTGTCAGGTTGCACATAAAGGGGCGCAACCTAACAGGAGACGCGACAAATGTCGGAAGCACTTTCCGCAACTTTTTCTTTTTAGGTAACGTTCATGAACAGACGCGTTCTGTCTCTTCTTAAAGCCTGTGTAAAATCCGTGAGACACTGTGGACTCCACTTTTGGGTCGAGCTCCGTGCGTTGTGTGGATTTTCAGAGCTTGTCGTTGCCAAATATCTTCTGCTAGTCTGTTTTAGATTAGCGAAAGCGATTTACCCCCCCCACTTACTCCACGTATAATAAGCAAATTACACCATAAAGGACTTCACACGACAGCCGCAGCGGTGAATGCCGCCGTGCTGCTCTCTTCGCGCCCGCCCGTGCGACTTTATTCCCTTTCAAGTCGCATGTTGCAGGCTATTTTTGTTCCCACCCCCGTCCGCACATTTGCATTACAAAAAGTCAGAGAACCGGGGCTAACCCTCAAGCTGGGGTTCAGATTTTTCTCAAGGCTTTTGAGTTTAAATTTAAATGGAGGAAAATAACGCATGCTGTCAAAAATGACATTTACCTTAGTTTTTGTTTTAGTGTTGGCATTTGTAGCAGGTCCGGCATTCGCACAAGAGATGACATTTAGCCCAAATCTCAATAGTCCTGTTATTTCAGAGAACGGTTTTCATGTTGCCATGAAGAATGTTACCGATACTACACCAGCTGACGATGTCCTTGATACCACCGGCATAATTGCTGATGACAGTGGCCAAATTACGGCTGGTAAAGCCATTGTAAGACACGTAAGTAACTTGCCAGATATAAACGCCCTCTTTGCTTTCGGTGGAACCGTTGAGCTCTTGCTTCGGAAGTCCGCGAAAGATGCTGCGAAAGCAGATGTAGACTTAGGAAATATTACCACAGGTTCAATGTATCGCCTTGCTATCACCGAAATTATGTGGGGAATAGATGCTGCTGCGACAGACCCGACAGTTGCCCAGTGGATTGAAGTCTACAACGAAGGGGCTGCCCTGAAGAGCACTGATGATCTTCGTCTCCTGTTCACGACAAATAAGCGTGTCGAGCGCGATGAAGTGACACTTGTTGGTGACAGTGGATTACCTACTACGGGTGCTGAGGCAGAGGCTGGTGCAGCGAATTCTGTAACCTTCACAGTCGTTGACCGTGTGAGTGTTATCAACCGATTTGGGGTCAGATGGGATCCACCGGGTCAGAGTGGTCGGACATCAGCGTCTACGGATGGCAAGCATCCCGTGAAAAATCTCGTCTCCATGTACCGGAAGCGGAGCACGAACGCTGATAAAACCGCCTACACGGCTCATGATGCCAATAGCAAAGCCGGTGAGCACAGATTCGGTGACGGCACCGATAGCAGTCAGTGGGTCGCATCCGTTGGACGTATCAACATGGCGGGTCCTTTCATCGGCACGCCGGGTATGCCTCAGCAAGATGACGATGGTATTGCGACGCAAAGTAAAGCACCCGCCTCGCTTCCCGGCACTTCCGTCATCATCAACGAGATTTACAACTCAGACACGCTTCAGTGGATTGAACTTCACAACACCGGCAGTGCTGCACAAGAAGTCAAAAAATGGACGCTGCACGCTGCGTATGAGGATGCTGATGGCAACAGGCAGCAGCAACGGGTCTTTTCGATTCCTGACGAGGGCACGAGCATTCCTGGGGGTGGTTTCTTGGTCATCACGAATCGCGATCCCGCTGATAGCGTCTTGGCGGGGTATGGATCTCCATGATACCAACAACGACAAGTTCCCGGCAGGTGCGCAGCAGCTGTATATCGTCGTGAATGGTGCTGATGACGAGTGGATGCCTGCTGATGATTTCCTCCTAATTCTCAGAGACCGTAACGATAGAACCAACCATGAAGGGATCGTAGACATCGCCGGTAATCAGTTCATTGAGCAGGCGAACGTCTCAGATACCTGGCCTTTGAAAGGGTGGAAGGTTGCCATTGCGAACGCTGACATCAATACAGAAAGGATTGATGCGAATGACTGGGGTGGTGCTAACAGTAGCATACCCCGTAACACCGGTATGACGTATGCGCGTATCGAGCAGAAGTCTGGTGGACAACGTTCAGAGAAAGACCACTGGCGTAAGGACGGTGCCGTCAACGGTCCCGGGTATGACCCGAACGTAGATATGGCAATCGCACCGGGAACGCCGGGGTATGCCAACAACGCCCGGAAGGCAAACCCCGCCGACATTATGGGTAAAGTCGTTATCAGTGAGATTATGTATGATGCCGGTGACAACGGCAATCTCACGCAGTGGATAGAACTCTACAACTCTTCCTTCACGGAATCGGCACATCTCAACGGGGATTGGGAACTGGAGATTCGCAACATTGACCCGGATGTCGAGTCTTACGTCGATGCGAAGTTCACGTTTGATGGCACTTCTGTGATTCTGCCGAACCAGACGCTGTTGTTGGTCTCTGACCGTAGCAGTGCGAGTGATGTGGTGTCCCACCGCGTCTATAACCTGTATCAGAAGCACCGCAACGCACTCGGTCTCTCGGCACGCAAGAGTGTGCTACTGAGCAGTGAAGGGTTCCATCTCGAGCTCCGGTATAAAGGGAGCGTTGAGGACGTAGCGGGTAATGTTATGCTGGATCCGCGGACCCCGGGTCGCACGGTGATGTGGGCATTGCCGGAGACGGGTGGCGAGATGCGCAAGTCCATCGTCCGTGGCTTCGGCTCACGTGCATTTGATGGCACCCCCGATGACGCGAATGATGGCACGATGGCAGCCTCGTGGATAACGGCACAGAGTGTCGGGAGCTACTATGGACACCGTGATGATGTCGGGTCACCCGGACATCGGGAAGGCAGCCCCTTACCCGTCTCACTCTCAAGCTTCCGTCCCGTTCGCGACAAAGCGACGGGTGCTGTTGTGATTACATGGATCACCGAATCTGAGTTGAACAATGCTGGCTTTAACATCCTGCGAAGTGAGACGAAGGACGGTGTGTTCCAAGTCATCAAGGTCAAAGGCATCGTGCCCGGACACGGCACCATTTCTGAAAAGCGTATGTATACCTACACAGATACAACTGCGAAACCCAACGTTGTTTACTACTACCAGATTGAGGACGTCTCGTTGGACGGCAACCGGACAACCTTGCGCACGACACACTTACGTGGAAACGTCAGTGCGGGTGGTAAACTCACAACGCGTTGGAGTGAGCTAAAATCGTTTGGCAAATAGGTCGGACACATAGGTTGTTCAGGGATGAAAATAGTTGAACTAACCTATCAGGGCAGCGGACCTCGGTTCGCTGCCCTGTTTTTTCTGGCTATTGGCTGTTGGCTGTTGGCTAATCGCGGTTTGCGGTTTGCGGTTCGCTACTTATTGTCTAAACTGTGATTTACGTGATTATATGATTTTTGGGATTTGAAATAACGGGGAAAAATAAAAACGAACCTTTTTTGAACAAATCCAACTAAATAAGCAAAACTAAATTCTGAGTGATTAGCGAAGAATTTGTCTTTGCTTTACACTATGTGGATGCCTTTGAAAAAACAGTAGAGGTATTCACACAACGAAAATTTTAATGGGAGAAATTGAAAATGAAGCAGAAACTTTTCACAATAGGCGCAATCGCAGTTATCGCTATCGTAGGTCTTTTCGTTTTTGAACACGCAACGTCGGCACAACGTCCGGATCGAAACGCACAAGGCGGGAATCAAGGTCGTGCTGGCGGCGGTCGGGGTGGTCAGATGAATATGATGAATATGGTCTCCATAGTCGATAATTCTTGGGTCGATTTGACATTCAGCGTAAAAGTAGATGACGCAACACTCGTAAAAGCACGTCCAATCTATCAGGCGAGTCGCGATAAGTTCGCAGCGAAGATGAAAGAACTCCAAGCATCCGGCGATATGCGGTCGGCTATGACGGAGATGCAAAGTTATGCCGCAACCGTTGGTAAAGAGTTCCAAATCGCCCTCAAAGAGGTCTTGACTACAGAGCAGATGACGAAACTCAACGAACTCACGAAAGCGCGTCAGGCAGAACAAGCGAACCGTATGAATCGCTGGCGTGGTGAAGGTGGTCGTCGTGGTGGCGGTGGCGGCGGCAGGCAATAGCCATCTTTATGGGTTGGAAGGTTGGAAGCCTGGAAGATTGGGAATCCATCCTTCCATCCAAGTCCTTCCTTCCATTCGTCCATTCAAATTTCGATAATCCATAACCCTTAAAACCTTTTCCCACCGCGCTCTTCGACCAACTGGAGAATCGTCTCACGGTTTTCGGTGTCGCCGTATTGCTGAAACGCATTTGCGAGTTGCTTACCGGTTTCAATGAGAAGCGGATCTAACGTTTCAGAGTCGCCGAATTTTTTGACAGAGGTCAAGGCGAGTCGATACTTCTCAACAGCAGCGGTCAGTTGTTTTCGTTTTATGAGGGTAATCGCGAGCGCACATCGGGTTCTGGTGAGAATATCGTCCCGTGTTTTATTGGAACGCCGTCGGATGAGTTGGGATTCCAGCGATAATAAGTTTCTGAATGCCGGCATGTTAATCGGATCTCTCCGGAGAACGGTCTCAAAAGCCGAAAACGCTTTCTGGTGTTCACCTTGCACAAGACAGAGGTAACCGATGGTATTGTAAATCTGAGTGTCGCGCTCGGCTTCGGGGATCGCTTGGAATTCAGCCAAAGCAGCGGCGTATTCTCGTTGCCGCATGAGTGCATTCCCGTGTCGGATTCTCAGGTTAATCTGTTCCTCTTTCGCCTGTCGACTCTCCGGTGCTTGTGCCAAGACGCGCGATAGCTCAAGGGAGGCGCGTTCATAGTCGCCAGCACCCTGATAGGCATTCGCCAAACTCATACGCAAATTCAGATCAGCAGGCGCGAGTTGGAGTGCTTTTTCAAGCAATTCAATCGCTGTTATATAATCTTCAGCATCACTGAGGCTTCGTGCGTAGTGATGATAGGCTGCGATGAGATTATGCAAAGCGTGATTCGCATTAGGATTGTCGTTATAAACATGTTGAAACGCCGATAGTGCCTCCGCATAGTCGCCTTTTTTGAGGTATAACTCACCGAGCAAATTGCGGATGTGCATCTCATCAGGATGGAGTTTCTGTAATTCGAGATACGCCTGTACCGCTTCCGCTAACTCACCCACCTCGTTATGCGCATTCGCTTTTCGGGTGAACGCGTCGCTTAAGTTTGTGCGGGCAATATGCAGCGTCGGCATCAACTGCAGTGCATTCCGATACGCCTCGATCGCCGCATCCCATTCTCCACGATTCCGTAAGGTCACGCCGTAGTTATTATAGCATTGCGCAAGATTCTGCCGGGTCAGCGCATCGACAGGGTTAATGTCAATTGCCTTCTGGTAGTAGGTGATCGCTGTCTCAAATTCCCCAGCCTGCGCGTAGCCGTTGCCCATAAGTTGATACGTAGGTGCGTCGAGTGGCTCCATTTGCAGCACCCTTTCAAAAATAGTGGTGGCAGTATCAAAGTCCTTCGCTGCCAACGCTTTAAATCCTTTTGCCCGTAGCAGTTGATGTAGATTTCGCCGAGCGGCTTTGTGATAGGGAGCAATGTGCAGTGCCTTCTCAAACGCCTGTATCGCCTTCTCAACGTCCTTTCTGTCATAGTAGAAGATACCGAGCGTGTTGTAATCCGCGGGCGAGGGTTTCTGTGTCACTCGATTCTCAACAAGTGCAATCGCCTGATCGGTTTCACCGGTTTCGTGGTAGATCTGGATGAGTTTCTCCACTGCGGGTTGAAATTTGGGATCCATCTCCTTACAAGCATGGAAGGTAGCAATTGCGGCGGGTATATCGCCTTTGTCGAAGTAGATGGCACCGAGTAGATAGTGGTGTCGGAGTCGTGTTTGCGGATCGGCGTAGGGTTTCTGTTCAATTTCGGTTTTCAGTACCCCGATAGCAACATCATGCTGTGGTGTATTAAGGGGTGTGTTATAGAGCTTACGTAGCGTGGCTATATCGCGGGCGTTGGGTTGTTGCGCTGTCGCTGTTGGGTAACAGATGTCCCCCGGATGTGGACTATGTCCCCATAACCCGATTGCATGCGCAAACTCGTGGAGGCACACCGTCCGCAGCTCTTCCTGCGATAGGACACCGATCGTCCCGTCGCCTTCTAACATGAGAATAATCTCCACCGTAAAACTAATCTCGGATGCTGTTTCGTTCTCCGGGTCTTCAGCTGGACTGATAGGGCCCACGGCGAATCCTTTAGAAAAGGTACCGATTTGGACACTATCCTTGAGGCGCGTTAAATGGGCACTGCCAAGTCGGGTATCCTGAAAGTCGGCGAGAAAACCGGTATATCCCCAACTGACGCGGATATCTGCGTCTTGCGGCGTATCAATCTCCTCAAAGCGGACATCCCCATCACTCGCAGCGTGCCACGTTTGCATGGCATATCGGATTTCGGGTAAATACGGACTGTCTTTCAGGACAGGCGAGATGTAGACCCGGATCGGCATCCGTGTAAAGCGAGTGATTCTTCCCTGAGAAAAGAGCGTGATGTGATCGAAATAGTCTGTATGATCTGCATGAGACGACACAGCGGACTGGTGTGCTGTAGCAGTGTTTAGCAATATGAAGGCGAAACCAATTAACGCAATGTTCAAGATGTTTTTAGCGTACGTTCTGACATGCGAGGCACCTCTAAAAATATATCGTATCCTAATACACATAGACTGATTCCTTATGCTGTTCAGTGCCTGAATTAACTCCGGCTTGCCAGTTTGTTCGAGAAAATACTAATTAATCCACCCAACATCACATATCCAAAAATTACCTCCAGCGCGACAAGAAAGCGCGCGGGAGCATTATCCGCGACGACATCTCCGAAACCCAGCGTTGTAAACGTCACAACGCTGAAATAGAAGCAGTCCGAGAAGGTTAACGCTCGGCCACTGTAAAAACCCGTTGTTTGATGGAAACGCGGTGCCCAGCTTTGGATCCACGCCGGCAGCCATTCGGGGAACGGCATATAAGCAAACGCAAACAAAACTGCCAAGAAAAAAGACCAGAGTGCCCAAATCCCTAAACTGCGTCCATAATCGGAACTCCACCGCCATAAGTGCGCCAATACAGGATTCCCCTGATTGAAGGCACGGATGAACTGCTGGTCAGCAACGTAGCGCTTGAAAAGTGGGTTCGCCGCTTCGTCTACCTGTTGGCTGTCTAAATAGAATTCGGTGGGATGATGCTGTTCTCTGCTCAGCTTCGCTTTCACTGCCTGAAAGAGTGTATCTGGAATATATTGAGCATCGCGAAAGGCGGCAGCAGAGAGGAACTGTGCCCCCGTAAAGTTGGTACGCCCTAAAAATGTAGCATTATTGAACGTAGTGATTTCAGGGAACAAGGTTCCTGTACAATCAAGCGTGCCTTGAAACAGGGCGCGCCGAAAATTGACTTCAGTATGGAAGTTCGCCTCGTGGAAAACGGCGTTCTCCCGGAATTGAACCCCATGAAAATCAGCAATGCTATTAAATCTCGCCCGCCAAAAACTGGCACTTCTGCGGAACATTGCGCTGTGAAAATCCGCGCGTCTTTGGAAGGTAGCCTCACGGAATGCACAGGGACCGTATAAGACGGCTTCATCGAGGTCAAGAATCCCTTCAAAGAGGGTACGCCGAAAGTCTACCTCTTGTTGAAAAACGACTGCTCGGAAATTGACGATATTTCTAAATGTACATCCGGTGCACGTGAGCGACTTCTTGAGAAGAAGCCTGTTGTGCTCATCTCGTTCTAGGCGGGTAGAAAAGATGTCAACAACCCCCTCGATTATGCAATTTGTAAGGACAACACGTCCAGCATCACCTTGTAACACCTCAAGGAAGGTTTGTGCACTAATTATTTCTCCGTGTTTTTCGTACATTCAGATCTACCTTCATACCAGAATCTCATTGACGATTCGTGCTTCTTCTTCGACACCTGTCAAGCGATGGTCAAGCCCTTGGAACTTAAAAGTTAATCGCTCATGATCAATGCCGAGTTGGTGGAGAATCGTAGCGTTTATGTCCCGAACATGGACAGGGTCTCGGACGATATTGTAGCTAAAGTCATCCGTTTCACCATGAACGACTCCACCCTTTATGCCCCCACCCGCCATCCAGCGCGTAAAGCACTTCGGATGATGATCTCGTCCATAGTTATCTCGACTGAGTTTACCTTGGCAATAAACCGTCCGTCCGAATTCGCCGCCCCAGACGACTAAGGTTTCATCCAACATGCCGCGTTGTTTGAGGTCTTGGACGAGTGCTGTCGAGGGTTGGTCGATGTCGCGCGCCTGATTCCGAATGTTCTTCGGAAGGTCGCCGTGTTGATCCCAGCCGCGATGGAAAACTTGAACGAGGCGGACATCGCGCTCCATCATCCGACGCGCAAGAATACAACAGTTCGCAAATGTACCTGGGACCTTAACCTCAGGGCCGTACATCTCCAAAATATGGTCGGGTTCTTTCGACAGATCCGTAAGTTCGGGGACGCTTGTTTGCATGCGGAACGCCATCTCATACTGTGAGATACGTGCATGCGTTTCCGGGTCACCAATCTCTTGGTAGAGTTCCTTGTTCAAATCAACAAGGGTATCCAACATCTGTTTCCTTGCTTTCTCGCTGACACCTTCTGGATTTGAAAGGAATAGAACAGGATCGCCTTGGCTGCGGAGCAGCACACCTTGATGTTCCGATGGCAGGAAACCAGACCCCCAGAGGCGATTGTAGAGTGCCTGCGCACCCTTCGGACCGCTCCATGTCGCATTCATTACGATGAAAGCAGGCAGGTTTCTGTTTTCACTACCCAACCCATAACTCAACCACGCACCGAGGCTCGGTTTTCCAGGACTTTCATCGCCGGTACAGAAGAACGTAATCGCCGGATCGTGATTAATGGCTTCGGTGTGTACCGTCTTGATAATCGCGAGGTCTTTCACCATGCTCGCGGTATGCGGTAGCAACTCGCTAATCCAGACACCATCCCCCCCGTTGTCGTACTTCTTGAACTCAAATATAGAGGGTGCGATGGGGAACTTATCCTGTCCAGAGGTCATCGTCGTGAGCCGTTGCCCCATTCGGACAGACTCAGGAAGGTCGGTATCGAACCATTCCCCCATATTCGGTTTATAGTCATACAGATCCAGTTGCGAAGGTGCCCCAGACATAAAGAGGTAGATCGCACGTTTCGCCTTCGGTGCAAAATGAGGTAATTCTGGTAAACCGCCGAATCTCGGTTTCGCTTGACCCTCAAGCGCATTGACAACGCCGTTGGGCATCAACGTGGCGAGCGCTGCAGCACCAAGCCCCGACGCACATTTACTAAAGAATTGGCGACGGGTTTCAAGTTTCAGATATTCTTTAATCGGATCCATTCTTCAACTCCTCTACCCTTTATTCAGGACTTCATCCAGATTGAGAATTAGGTTTGCAATCATTGTCCATGCCGCGACTTCGACTGCGTTTAAGGTTTCATCAGGTACCGATTCACCGACAGTAATAAGTGCTTTTGCCGCTTCGGGATCAGCTTCCAACTCCTGATAATGCGCTTGGAATGTCTTTAGTAAAAGTTGCTCTTCAACGGGTTTCGGTAGACGGGCAGTCGCCGCTTCAAAGAGATAGGCGATGCGCGCCTGGGGTGTTTCGCCGCCTTCTTTAATAGCACGCTCCGCGAAAGCACGTGCCGCTTCAAAGAACTGTGGATCGTTCATCAACATTAACGCCTGCATCGGCGTGTTCGTACGCTCACGACGGATAGTGCAAGCCTCGCGCGAGGGTGCATCCAAGATGTTCATCTGTGGCGGTGGTGCGGTACGTTTCCAGAAGGTGTAGAAACTTCGACGATAGACTTTATCGGGACCGGTATCCTGAACAAACGTATCGGTATTCGATCCAGTGAACCCGACGGCTTTCCAAAGCCCATCCGGTTGCGGCGGTTTGACACTCGGACCGCCAACTTTGGTATACAACAAACCACTGACAGCGAGTGCATTATCACGCACCATTTCGGCATCAAGCCGGTATCTTGGGCTACGGGAGAGCAGGGCGTTATCCGCATCACGTTCCAATTTTTCAGGCGTAACTTGAGCACTCTGACGATAGGTCGCTGAAGTGAGCATCAATTTGAGCATTTTTTGTACATCCCACCCCGAGGCGATAAACTCGGTTGCGAGCCAGTCGAGGAGTTCGGGATGCACCGGCGGTATGCCTTGCGTGCCGAAGTCTTCGGCTGTTTCCACAATACCGGCACCAAAGACGTTTTGCCAGAACCTGTTAATTGCGACACGAGCGGTGAGCGGATGTTCCGGCAACAGCAACCACTTCGCGAAACCGAGCCGGTTCGGTAGGGAGTCCTCCGGTAGCACAGGCAGGACAGCAGGGGTTTGTGGATAGACCTGTTCCTCTCGATGCTGATATTCACCACGCGCTAAGACATAAGCACCTCTTGGCTCCTCGCGCTCCTCCATGACAAGCGTTGTCGTCAAGGAAGCGTCCAGTGTATTCCGCTTTTGCTGGACCTCGGCTAAGTCAGTAAAGAGTGCTTTCAGATCAGCGAATGCACGCTTTGCATTTTCATTCACCGTCTTATCGGGTGTGACGTTGTTCCGATAGTAGTCCCGAATTTGTGCCTGTTTCTCAGTCTCGCGTTCACCACGAGGCATACCCGCAATTTCGACAACGGCTGCGGGTATCATTGGCGCGTCGGTTTCAATACGGAAATAGAAACCGGAAAGACCTGAATAGTTGACAACTTTCAGGAGGAGCGTATTATTCCCGGGTTTGAGTTGTACCTGGATTTGCTCTTGGTCGGCACCCGCGTCCCGTTGGACGTTTTTGGAGAGGACTTCTGTTCCATTCATCCACACCTTGAGTGCGTCGTTACTGCCGATATAGAGCTGCGCTTTCTGTTGCGTAACAGAGGCTATGTTTCGGAAAACGTAAGTCGCACTGTTTTCACCAACGATGTCGTTATGAACCTGTCCATCAACCCAATGCGCCTGCTTCTCCCATTTGACGGTCTTGCCGTTCACTTCAAAAGTGTCGTTTGTGTTGACGTTTTTCGTTTCAGGTTCATAGACTTGGTAGAAAGCGAGGTTACCATGTTCTGCCGTAAAGGGACCCGCGGCGTGCCAGTCTCCTAAAGTCATTTTGGAACCGATCGGATAGATCGTCGGGGCATCCGTCAGGGCGAGTCGGAGCCGTCCCAGGCTCTTCTGCCGTAAGTCGTACTCATGCTTGAGACGGATCTTCACGCTACCGCCTTCCATTCCAAAAGGCGCAGCGACAAGAAAGATTGCTTGCCGATTTTCGATTCGTCTGTCAAGTGCCCATCCGGTTTCTGGCTTGTCGTCAATCGCATTCGCAACGACACCCTCAAGTCCGTCTTCACCAAGTGCCTGTTCGTGGTCCGCCCACGCTTGCACTACCGGTATACGTGTCCACGGATCCTCAGGATCGACATCCGCAGTTTCACTTTCCACATCCGTTTCGGTTGATTGGCTTTCGGCTCTCGGCTCTCGGCTCTCAGCGGCTTGATTGGAAGGTTGGAAGGTTGGAAGGGCATCGGTTTCGTTATCGGCGTGTATTTCAGTTTCACTGTCCTCTGTCGGAGATGTGTTGGTATCTACCGTGGATGGAGCGATGAAGACAGCAAAATCGGTTAAAACAACGTTACTGTTAGCACTTCTTCCGACCCCGCCTCTCGGGAAGGATTCGTGTGTAAGCCCTTCCAATCGGACAGCACTCCACTTCCCGGGTGGCAGTTCTGCAACAACTTCGTAAATTTCCTGTTCTGGATTGGTGCCGCTGGCTAAGATAGAGTTATCTTCCAAGACTTCCAGTGTCGCGCCGCCTTTAGAGTAGAGCGATGTCGGTTTTAACGTTGTCCAGCGGGGCATCCTATTTTCCCAAGCGATTTGGGTTGCATCTACTTCAGGGATAGGTGCTTTCGTCTGTGCATCTAATTCCGCAATTTGTTCATCAAACGCAGCGAGTTCGGCTTCCTGCTCCGGGGTCGGCAGTTTCACAACAGGCGGAGAATCCTTGCGGTTGCCATCCATCGCCTTTTCGGTGATATTGTTGAAATAGGCGTAGAGTTGATAGAATTCCTTCTGCGTAATCGGATCGTATTTATGATCGTGGCACTGGGCGCACCCGACCGTCAATCCCATCCAGACAGTAGAGGTTGTATCGGCTCTGTCAATGGCGTACTGAACGTAGTACTCTTCGTCAATAGAGCCACCTTCGCTTGTTGTGACGTGGCACCGATTGAACCCAGTGGCGATGAGTTGCTCAAGCGTCGGTTCTGGCAAGAGATCCCCCGCCAGCTGCTCAATCGTAAACTGGTCAAACGGCATATTTTCATTAAACGCCTCAATCACCCAATCTCGGTAGGGCCACATTTCACGGTAGTTATCTAAATGGAGTCCGTGGGTATCTCCATAGCGCGCAACATCCAACCAGAACCGTGCGAGATGTTCGCCGTATTCAGGCTTTGCCATGAAAGAATCAATAAGCTTTCCGTAAGCATCGGGTGAATCATCTTCGAGAAATCGGTGGATCTCCTCGCGTGTCGGTGGTAAGCCGGTGAGATCGAAACTTAAACGTCGGATAAGCGTCCGTTTGTCGGCTTCATTTGCCGGACTGAGTCCCTCTTTTTCAAGACGTGAGAGTATGAACGCGTCAATGGGGTTTCGGATCCAGTCTCCGTTTTTGACATCTGGTGGTGTCGGACGAACTGGTGTTGTAAATGCCCAATGTTCTTCCCATTTCGCGCCTTCTCGGATCCATTGGGTAATAACATCAATCTGTTCTGGTGTCAGCGTCTTATTGAAACCTGCCGGTGGCATCCGGTAATTGTCAACGTTGGAAGCAACGCGAAGATGGAGTTCGCTCTCTTCAGGCTTACCCGGAACGATGACTGGGTATCCGCTCGGTTCGGAGAATGCGCCTGCTTTCGTGTCAAACCGCAGGTTAGCCTCTCGTGTCTTTGCATCGGGTCCGTGGCAGGCGAAGCAGTTATCGGCAAGGATAGGTCGGACATCAAGGTTGTAATCAACGGCTGCTTGTGTAGACTCGCTTTCTTCCGCAGATACTGAGTAAACTCCCAGTACAACGAGGCAGAAACACACTAACATGACCGATAGTGGAATTGTATTAGCAGTTTTCACTGGAACTCTCTCCCTTTTCAGCGTTTAGGATGCAGTTCACACGTTTTGAAAAATAAAAAGCGTGAGTTACAATTTGCTATAGCAGAATTAGCATATTGTGACGCTTCAGTGAGTCAAAAGGTTTAGCAGTAATTTTACGGTGTGGTTGCTTTTTTGTCAAACATTTTATTTTGTGTTAAGGACACTGAGTTTTCGTTGACACTTCAGAACAAACGTAGTATAATTTTAATGTTGATATTAAGACGGTTTCAAGTGATGGACACCTCGAATGGTGAGCAGGAGATTTCGTTATGGCATTTAGCGATTTCAAAACAATCCCTGACGTTCAGAGAAAATTTGGTATCCGACACATCGAATATGACTTCATAGAAGTTGATGGAGGCTTGCTCCCTTCAGAACAGTTTTTGCAAGAATTGGAGTTTAGCAGGCAGCATATTCCTATTTTTGCCTCCGAGGGTGCCCGATGTGAAGCCCTTATCTTCCCTATTTTGCGGGAAGTCTATAAAGCGTACGCTGCCAATTACACATTATGGATAAAGGCACCTCTTACTTACGATGAGACGCTGAGCGGCACACCCGATTACTTTGTTTCAACACGATCTGAATTGGGCATGCTTATTGTTGGTACGCCGTTGATAATTTTGGTTGAGGCAAAGAAAAACGATTTTGAACAAGGTTGGGGACAATGTTTAGCGGAGTTAGTCGCCGCGCAAAAGATAAATGAGGATATGGAACATCCTGTGTACGGTATTGTCAGCGACGGCACGTTGTGGCAGATTGGACACCTTATCAACGAAACCTTCACCCAAAACAGAACGAGTTTTAGCGTGGATAATTTGCCTGTCCTATTTGGTGCAGTTGATTCTGTCTTCAAAGCGGCAAGTGAAGTTAATCAATCTTCTGAAAAATAATAACATGCTGCCAAGGCAAGTCTCTAAGCGTCTCTACCCAAACAAGCGGATGCGGTGTCGCCTCTTTAATCACCTGTAACTCACTCATCTTATGCAAACGCTTGATCGGAACCTTCGGATCCTCGGCACGGTATTCCACGAAGACAACCCTCCCACCCGGTTTGAGGGCACGGCAGATGTTCTGCATCATTTCGTAGGGATGCGAAAACTCGTGGTAGACATCCACCATAATCGCTAAATCCACCGATTCTGGTGGTAATTTCGGATCGGTAATCGTGCCTAATACCCCTTTGATATTAGTAATACCCTCTTCCGCCATCTTCTTGGCAAGGATGTCAAGCATCTCCTGCTGAATTTCTACACCGTAGACAGTACCTGTATCGCCGATTTTCGGTGAAATGCGCCGAGCAATATAACCTGTGCCGATACCGATATCCGCCACGACATCCCCCTCTTTGAGTTTCAGCAATTCAACAAGCCGGTTCGGCATCTCTTCACGTTCACGTTCAGGACGTTCTAACCACTCTGCGCCTTGGTGTCCCATCACATGAGAGATTTCCCGTCCCATGTAGAATTTACCGATACCGTCTCGACTCGGTGTCCGCTGTTCATAGCGTGTGCTTACTGGACGCTGCGCGTCTTGTGCAGTTGTGGCATAACTCAACAGGAGAGCCACGCAAATAGTACCTGCAAAAACACAAAATCTGCTGAACATCTGTTTTAGACCACTTCCTTATAATCTTCTTCTACACATTTCGCCCCTCTGGGGCTTGGATCCTGGGGGAGTATCGTTTCTATAAACATTCCGCCCCTCTGGGGCTTGCGCTTTGTCCCACTTGCGTTTATTTTTCTCCGGATTAGGTTTTTGTATGAACTTGAAGAAAAATCAGAAACGCTTTGAAAATGAGCATTAACTTTGCAGAAATTGTCCGAACTATAGTATAAGTAGTTGCTACTGGTCAATTATCAGTTGAGAGATGTCTTTGCAACCGCTAACAAGCCCTGAAGTCCGCCATGAGCTGGTGATTTGTTACAAATAAACCTCTTAACCAATAACCAATAAACCTCTTAACCAATAACCAACAACTAATAACCAATAACCATTTACCACCTTCCGAGGTAGAGTCCACGATTTTCCATGGGCATCGGCACTCGTTTCCCTTGCTGCCGTTGTGAATCAACAATCGCGAAGACCATCTCCGTGCTACGGTGTGCGAGCTGAATATTGCCTTGCGTCTCGGTATCGGTATCAATCGCATCAACAATATCCTCAATGCAGCCGACAGTGCCGCTTTTCCGCTCAAAGGGTGGGAATTGCGCTTCCAAAATTTCGTTAAACTGTCCTTGCCGTTTGCGGAGGTAAAAACCGAGTCCATTATTGAGTGCACGAATCGTGCCTTCACTACAATTCACCTCGAATTCGTAAGCCGTGCCGGGAATACTGATGCCGTTGATACCGTTCTCAAAACGGATGAACCCCATCACGATACCGGGATCGGTTTCCGTGCGGTTGTCTTCAAAATCGGCATCCTCAACAGCGACATTGCCCTGCACGTATTCTATTGGAGAATCGCTTGCTAAGAAGAGCAGCATGTCCGCTGCATGCGTATATCCCCAGAGGGCAGCACCGCCGCTATAAGCGATAATAGAACGTCTTTCGCCAAGTTCACCACCTTCGAGGATTTCACGCATTTTGATGTATCCGGGCGTGTAACGGCGCTGCGTGCCGAGGTTGAACTTGATTTTGTATTTCTCACATACCTCCAGCATAGCGTCCGCCTCTTCCATCGAAGCACAGAGCGGCTTGTCGCAATAGATACCCTGCACACCGTTTTCTGCGGCGAATTGTGTAATATCTGCATGATTGCCGGGACGCGTGGCGATACTCACTATGTCTGGTCTCTCTTGGACTATCATCTCGCGATAGTCTAAATAATACTTCGGAATATCCCACTTGTTGCAGACGTATTGTGCTTTCTCTTCGACCACATCTGCAGCGGCGATAAGGTCTGTTCGTTGAAAAGCGGTATACCCCGCGGCATGCGAATAGGGTAGCGCGCCGTGTGGCGTTGCGCGGACCTCTTCATCAATCGTGCCACCCATTCTACCACAACCGACAATGCAAACACGGTACTGATTCGTTGCCATTTGATCATCCTCCCAATTCTTCTGATACCACTCTAAACACTCAACTCTACAATATCCTGTTTGACAATCTCTTTCGTATGCTGATAAGATGCCGTCTGCACCAACTCCTGTACTTCAGGCGTTAAGCGGTTGATAATTGTCTCCGGTAGACTCACCTTTCCGTCATATTGTGGACGATACCGGAGAATCAAGAAACGTCTATCCCGGTCCTTCGGTTTCCATTGCAAGACCCCATGTGTCAATAACTCTGAGATGACGACAAAATCACCTGCCTTGGGTGTGATATTTGTGAAAACATCATCGGGTTCCGGATCAATACCGTCGGTTCCTGGTGTCAGGAGATCTTCAGGTCTCTCAAATTTGCTTTTATGTGAGCCGGGAATAACAATGAGTCCACCATCGCCGGGGTGTACATCCGTCAAATAAAAGAACGCTACAAAATCGTTGCAGTAGATTTGGCTACCCTTAACTTCATAACGGGTAAGCCAGTGTCGTCCTTCACGTGCACAGTGCAAACCTGCCGGATTCGTTCTCATCGGTTGTCGATCTGGATTGTGTTGTTCAAGCGTAAGCGTGCCAGTGACAAAGCGCGGTTTATTGAAGGTGAACTCCTTGATGAGGTGCCAGATAGCCGGATGCACCGTCATCGCCTCAAGCGATCGGTCAAAGGCGAATCCATGCTCATATCGCCCGCCCTTGCCGGGTTCTAATTCACGCGGACGCGTCGTAAATCCTTCGGGACGCTCGTCAAGCGGTGTATAAATATACCGATTCACAGCCTCCTGTGCTGCTTTTAGGGTATCACCCTTGACGGCTCCCTTGATGTGCAAGTAGCCTGTAACGTCGAACAGATAACGTTGCTCGGGGGTCATTTCTCACTCCTTGTCTTCATGCAAATTGTCCGATCAAGACTCAGGAACGCCTATGCAACGGATTGTATCATATTTTGCGATTTTAATGTAACCTATTCCGACAAACATTTAGGGTTATTTAGGTAGTGTTTACATTGTGTAAGTTATTGACATTTTTGTTAGGTTTTGGTAG
>JAPPII010000013.1 GCA_028820845.1 Candidatus Poribacteria bacterium | reverse complement strand
TTACTTTCAACACATATATCACTCAATACCTGATGACAAAATATTTACACACCCGTATTTCAAAAGGAGTTGCTTTTTTTCTGCTATTTTCGGTATAATAGCAGCAGTGTTGTCTAAAGCAACTCAGCTTTGGATTTAAGGGGTGTTGGTAGCACCCCTTTTAACTGATAGTATTATACCATTTTCTCACATTTTAAACAAGTCAAAAACCCTTGTATTCACTGGGTTCACCGCACTCTTTCAACCAATTTTTCAAATCCCAAAACTACTTATTGCGAAAGAAAATACCTTTGTAGGAGATACAAAAGCTGCTATTATACAAAATATGTGTGGTGATATATTTTCATTGTATCGAAGTTTGGGAACCAGCAGATATCTGATTCGAGTGTTTTTCTTCCTCTAGGAGTCGTTGTATGCGTTCCGCTAACACGGTAGATTTTGCTGCTACCCGTTTCATCCCTTCTTCATAACCATAGTTAGCGATCATTTCTCTTGCCCAGAGTTCAAGTTCTTGTCGTTTTTGCTTTACTGCTTCTCTGAGATGTAGAGAAGTTTTCGTACAACAAGCACATTTTTTCTTTGATGTAGATGTCGCGATAGGGAGATCGCTCCCATGGGCGGAGGCATTTGTAGACTTCTGTGTTACAATAGAACTATTCTCTGAGTTTTGTCTGGAATCACTGGGTGTTGAAAGCGGGGTCGTTGCTGCCGAACGGACAGGACGATTATGAAAAATAAGGAAAAAAGTAATCCCACAAACAACAGCGATGCTAAAATCGTAAGAAACGATTTTCATTTTCTACTTTTCTCCTACAGAAATGTTGAAGGTAACTGTCGCCTTCCCCCCTTCGGCTTGAAATGCTTTGAGTTCGTACAAAAGTTCGAGTTTCTCAGACATTTGATCAATCACGATGGTCTGATCTGCCGGCATGATTTTTAAAGTGGATGTCACCATGGCAATTGCATCGTCAACTGTTAAGGTTCTCTCATTTGCACGTTTAATGCTTTCAACAATGATATCAATTTCAGGATGATCCCCATACATCTCTCGAAAGCCTTCAGCAAGCCGTGTGTAAGCAGAGGAGGAATCGACTGCCAGGAGATCGTTGTAATCCTGCCAAGCCTCCTTTGTTCTCCGAAAGTCAGTCGTTTCAAGGAGATTTTCTTCTGATATTTCCGGGAGTTCGACTGTAGAAACAGATAGGGGATCCACTTCCAAATCAAGTTCAGACATCTCCGTTTCCTCCAGAACTAGCTTTTCTGCTTCCATATCAGGCACTTCCGTGGCTATGTGCTGCCCTTCCAAACGCTGGGGTTCTACTGCTTCCGCAGGAGGGTCCAGCCCTGGAAGTTCTTTCCTAATCATCTCCCTTTGTTCTACGGTCTGTGAGGTAACCTCAAAGTTGGGTAATTGTGGAAGTTCTGACACAAAACGCTGATTATCCCAGCGAGCGTAGAAAAAAATACCAGCACAGAAGAGAAGTGTCAAAAGACTCCCTATACCTAATACTCTCAAATTATATTGCGTATTCATATAACGTTCCTTTCAGGGAAATAGGCGAAGCGTAACCGCTATTATCCATAAGAACAAAACGCCAATCACTTTGAAGAAAAAATACCTGGCATTTCATAAATTTCCAGATTTTCGCCTTGTTTTTCAAGCATTCTGCCTATGATTTCAAGTTGCTTTAGCCCGTTTTGTAAGTTTTCAATCGTTTTTATATCGTGTTCAATACGCTTTTCTGGGTCAATATCTGTTAGCATCTGAAGGTACCATTTCGTATAACGTTCCATATCTCGAAAGGTGCCTTTTTTCTCCGAAACGAGACGATGAATGAGCTTTAACCATTTCTCAGCAAGCGGATGGTCCTTGAATCGAAGCTTGGCATACTTGGAAAGTTCACTGATTGCTGCTTCCGGATCCGTTCCGCTGAGCGAAGCAAATGCATTATAATGTTTCTCGGCATCACTGATTTGGGTATCAATCTGCACATTACTTGGCACATCTCCAGCCCCCCCTTGTGCTTGATCTATACTGACAGCATTGTCAGTAGGTACAGGACCTTGCTCACTCTTGGTGGGCGACTGTACTTGACCTGGTTTTTTTATTTCACTTCCTGTACACCCAATAACAATCATCGATAAACATAAGAGGCCAATAATGATAAATCGCATCCTTATCTCCATAGTTATCGGAGGATTTGACATCTGTCTGTATTTTACCAAAGTTAGAGAGGTATCTTATTCTCCTGTAATGTTTTATAGAACTTGAATTGTGAAAATTACTTTTCTGCAGAAGGACTGTTTGTAATTATACACCTAAAAAGATTTTTTTGGTGAAATTAAAATTCAAAAAAATATATTTTTTTTAAAAATGCACAGATTTGATGAATTTTGCCGATGTTTTTACGGTGCCATCACCACAAGTCCTGCTTTGATTGTCTCAATCGTTACGGGTGTCTCGGACATTGGTTCGCCGTCGGCGTAAAGGCGTAGCGGGGTCTCTGCTTGAATGGTTATCCCACGGGTCTGATGTATGGAGACGGCTGGATGTGAAACGTGTCCGCCCCAGAAGAGTGTCACTAAGAGCCGAAGTACCGTCAACGAGGAGACCGGACGGATAATACAGACATCAAAAAGTCCGTCGTCCATACGTGCGTCTGGAACAATTTGAAATCCGCCGCCGTACCGGTTTGTAATGCCGGTCGCAGCAAGGAGCAAAGAGCCCTCGTAAGTCCCGAAATCGCCTTCGATATGCACAACAGGCGGGTCGTAGTAAAAGAGGGTCTCTACGGCGGCGAGGGCGTAGGAGGCTGTGCCTGCAAATACCGGTGTCCCTTTGGCAGCGCGGCGGCTGACTTCGGCATCGTAACCGCACGTGGCGATTGTGGTAAAATAGTGTTCATTGGCTTTCGGCTTTCGGCTTTCGGGAACCTTCAGTAAAGAGAGTTCCGGTGAAGTTCCACCTTCTTGCTGATGGCTGACCGCTGACTGCTGACCGCTATGATAGCACCGTCCTAAATCTACGTGGATAGGGGTGCCGGATAAAAGGGTTTGGATTGCTGCCTCCGGCT
The DNA here is from genome assembly GCA_028820845.1 of Candidatus Poribacteria bacterium. Classification (NCBI taxonomy): domain Bacteria; phylum Candidatus Poribacteria; species Candidatus Poribacteria bacterium. The sequence continues at coordinate 152,414 of JAPPII010000013.1, read as the reverse complement.
TCAAGGGTACGCCGATAGCGGCGGCGAAATCGTTACCGCGTCCACATGGCAGGACTCCGAGAACTACATCTGGAATGGTCGCTATGCCGTTCACTACCTCGTGCAGCGTTCCATCCCCACCGCAAGCAATTATGAATCGGACACCATCGGTGACGGCTTCGTGTGCGAAACGTTTTGCGTCGCCAGCTGCTGAAGTGAATACCAATTGCCCTTGCTGCCCGGATTCAGTGAGGGCGGCGTGTGCCTGTTCAGCAGTGCTTTTCGCTCTGCCTCTCCCGGAAATTGGATTTGCGATGAGGATGAAGTGGTTCATTTAATCACCGCGATTTTTCCTATTTTTTTTAGTGTATCAAATTCCAAGACGTAGATGTAGATACCGCTTGAAACATCCGCGGTGTTATTACTTGTAAGCCACCACTCTTTGCGGTTGTGATCCTGTTCGGTTACGTTCAGCGTTTCGAGCAATACACCTCTGACATCAAAGAGCTGGATACGCGTTCCGACAGGGAGCCTGTCAAAAGTAATTACGCCTTTATCAGTCCTGTTCGGTCGTACCGGATTTGGATAGACGCGCACCTGTGTCAGATCCGACACGGCTGCGCCGACAACATTGGGTGGAATTTCAAGGGGGCGCGTGGCGGCGCGGATCGGGTTCTCGTCAATATCGGTTACGTTAGAAACGGTAATCTCGTATCGGTCAGGTTCAGCTGTCAAGGGTTGCCCGAAGTGTGCAAGCAGGCTATCTGCGTCAAATACTAACAGTGCGCGTGTGCCCATCCGATCACGGATAGCAGATTTCGGGGTTACACCATCAATGCGTTTCGTTACTCGTAGGATATACCGGTTTTCGTCCCCAACATTGAGGTCCATCCGCCGGTCAAACGTCACAATCACCCAGACATTTCTCTGTAGAGATTCATCGGACATGTCAATTTGCGCGTCAACTTGTAAAGCGGACATCTCTCCTTCGGGACGGTGATAAACGGCGCGAACTAATTGCGGTGGTTCTCGCGGGGTCGCAGCGACAGCATCGGTGCGGCGGGTTTCGGACTCGTCAACCTGCGTTGTGACGGTGTACCAGTAGGTGTTGCCTTTCGTCACGCGGCGGTCAATGTATCTTGTGACCGTGAGATCTTCAGCGACTTTCTGAAAGTCGCTATCTGGCGGTGCTTTCTCTTTTTCGCCCTGTGCGCGGTAGACAGAAAAAAGGAGAGTTTGCTGCGAGAGCGGGCGGGGAGACCCCACCCCTACGGTTGTGTCGTCTGCCTGAGCGTCCCACGTAACTTGCACTGCCTTTTCAGTCAAGGGTCTCGCCTCAACGTTCCACGGTTTGCGGGTGTCAATAGAATTTGGATCTGTCGCGAAGATGGATTCAAAACGATAAATTCCATCTTCAAGGTTGACATAAAATTCGTTAAAGTCGTTCTGATTGAGTTCCGCTGTTAAAAGCATTGGGGTCTCTTCCATCCTTCGATGCCAGAAGGGTCGCAACGTTGTGCCGTTCCATCTCATAACATAGAGGTTTGGATAGGTAGCGACAATGAGCTCATTATAGCCGTCTCGATCAAGATCTGCGATTGCGAGACTGTTCCCATACAGGCGATGTGGTGCGACTGCGACAGTGGCATCACGCGCCCCGTCCGATAGCACAGCGTAGCCATTTGACGTGTGTGTAAAAACAAAGAATTTCCAGATCAGCGGTCCCGATGAGGGAAGATCGGGTAACGAGAGGAGTCCACCAACCACAAATTCCGGTTTGCCGTCTCCAGTGAGATCCCCCGAAGCGAATTGGGTGATGTCTTTGAGTGGGAGTTGCGTTTGCCATTCCAAGCGGAAGGTATTGCTGATAGTGGTAACTTCATAAAGAAAAAGTTCACCTTCGCTATCGCCTGCTACCAATTCTGTTCTCCCATCTTCATCGAAATCTGCAATAGCGAAGGTCTGCGCGAAGACATTAGAACCCGGGGACTCGTTAACTAGTACGGCTTTTTCGACATGCGCGTTTACGGTCGGGTCATATTCAAAAACGAGGAGCCGATCGTTGTTGTTATCCGCGCCAATGATCTCCTTTTGTCCATCACCATCTAAATCAGCGATAGTACCGCCAGAGAGAAAAGGGGATTCCCATATAATTCGGTTTGGATATCCGTGTGGTACCGTGCTCTCAACGAGGAAGGTTCGCTCATCGTCGGTAGCAAGGATTTCAAGGAGGGCATCACCGTCCGTATCATCTACCCTCCACGTGATGAACTTTTCGAGATTAGAGAGTCCATCTACACTTTCAACGGTGTGTGCCAACTCATATTTACCCGTCGGAAGCCGTTCATAGATTGCGAGGATAGCGGTTTGCAGGTCGGTGTCGGTTCCATTCTCTAAGTCGAGCGGACTCCCGACGAGTTCCAATAGCCCGTCGGCATCGAAGTCGGATGTGACACTTGCGATGTGGAGGGGTGGGATGTCGAGCGGTTTTTCAATGAACCCACTTGGTGAAACATATCCACCGACGACATCAATATCATAAAAAGCCCCGCCGTTGTCCTCCCGTGCTTTGAGGTTCGTCATATTCTCCGCTTCAACAAAGAACTGGTAAATCCCGGTCTCCAAGCCTAAGGAAAAGAAATGCTCTATGCCGAGATCGGTGGCTGTAACAGGTGCAAACGGAGCGAGGCTGCCTTTTCGGCGGTAATAGAGGGTGTTCTGAGTGATGTCGTCCGTTGCCCATGTGAAGACCGTAAGTCCGCGTTCACCATAAAGCGTCTCTGTTGCAGTAAGGGATATAATATGCGGAGGAGTGCGATCAACACTCAATACAACTTGGTCGTGTGTCTCTTGTCCATCCGTAGCAGTTGTCGTTAAACGGACGGTATAGATACCTTCAGGAACGGTCGTGGTATCCCAGACAGTAAGAATCTCACTGATTTTCTGTGCGACGGAAGGTTGGGTGAAAGGCGTAAAGACGGTTGGTACAGTAGATGCGCCATAGCTGAGTTGCCACGAGCGGAACTTATAGCCGCCAGCGGTGCCGATAACGGTAATAGCATCTGCGCCGCCGCTATTGGTTTCGGGGGCGAGAATGCGCGCTTGCAATGCGCCACTGGCGAGGAGCGCGCGTTCGGCATTGACAGTGCCGGCACCAACAAATCTCTCGTCTAATTCATCGCTATCTTCTCGATAAACTGGGTCGGCGGTGTTAATAAGTATATGTCGGACTTCCTCGTGTGTCAGCCCAGGTCGCTTAGCGAGCATCAATGCTGCAACACCAGCGACATGTGGGGAAGCCATTGAGGTTCCTGTAAGCAGCCGATACTGATTATTAATCTGTGTGCTGAGAATTACATTGCCAGGGGCACCGATGTCTATAGCAGCACCGAAATTGGATTGGTAGAACCGCTGCTGATTCTGTTCGGTAGACGCGACGGCGATGACTTTGCGATAGGCAGCTGGAAAGATTGCCTCTGGTTTCTGGGAGTTGCCTGCAGCGGCGACCAATACCACACCGCGTGCATAGGCATAGTCGATTGCGTCTTGAATAACGAAAGAGCGATGCTCACTCCCCCAACTCATATTGATGACGCTTGCACCGTTGTCAGCGGCATAGACAATTGCGGCAGCGGAGTCGTCATCCTGCATTCGTGAACTACCACCGAGTGAAAGTCCGGCGCGTATCGCCATAAGCGGGCATTCCCAAGCGACTCCAGCGATACCGATGCCATTATCGGGGAGGGCACCAGCAATACCAGCGACATGTGTGCCGTGTCCGCTTTCATCAATCGGTTCGTTATCACCCTCAATATAATCCCCCTCGGCTTGTAAGTTAGGAGCATCGGTAAAATCCCAGCCGTAGATATCGTCAACGTACCCGTTGCCGTCATCGTCAAGACCATTGTTTGGAGCCTCGCCGGGATTTATCCACACTTTGGGTGCCAAATCATCATGTCTGTAATCAATCCCAGAGTCGATGATAGCGATCACGACCTCCCGATTCCCTTTTTCAATTGCCCACGCCTGTGGTAATTTCATGAGTGGCAGACTCCACTGCTCAGGATATTTGGGATCGTTTGGAAAAACAGCGTCTGCCAGCGTTGGACGGAGATAGTTGTACGCGACGCCCTCAACGAAAGGGCTCTGCTCATAAGCGGCTTTCAGTGCTTCAAGAGGGACATCAAGGGCAAAACGCAACAAATAGATACGCTTCAAATTTGGATTAAGTGAAGGGCGTGCAAGGTAAGGGAACAACGGGTGCAGCGATTCGACGTTATGTTTTGCGTGGAGAGCAGTGATCGGAGCGTTGGCGTGTAACCGTTCAAGATCTGCCGCTGCCGCTGGTGTCAAACGAATTAGCAACTCACCGGGGGTTATTTCGGCAGCGACAGCAGTGAAAGGCAAATTCTCCGGTTTCATTTGAGAGAACACAGAACAGACTGCCATTATTAAAAGTAGGATGGTAATCAACAAAACCTTGCGGTGTTTCATAATGGCTGTCAGCAGAGAAGTCTGAACGATGAGAGCACCTGTCATCAGTGCACGCACGACTGATGACAAGGCTCCGGTTATGTTGATCTGACGATAGGCTATTCAAAGAGTTGGAATTCCCCATCTTTGACCCTCAGGACAATCGGATCATAGACCGCTTCCCCATTGGGATCGAAAGAGAAATTGCCCAAAATCGTTGGAAAATCCATCGTCTGCGCGAGTGCGTCACGAATCGCAGCGGCATCTGTCGCTTGCGCAGTATCAATGGCGTTTGCGAGAATATAGAGGGTCGCATACGACTGTGCTGCCCAGGGTTCGGGTTCAATACCGTATTTTGCCCGATACTTCTGGATGAAGTCTTGGTTCCTGTGGATATTAGACAGGGTTGTCCATCCTGTAAAAGTGATTGCTCCCTCAGCGGCACCGCCGGCATCTTGGACCTCTTTTGCAGTCAAATCCGGTAGAATAAGTTGAACAGTGTCGGGAATACCGAGTTCTCCGGCTTGAATGATAACCTGCGTCAACTCGACCGACAGTGCAGAGATAAAGAGGGCTTCAGGTGCCATCTCCATAATATTGGTGAGTTGCTCCGTAACATCAGTATCGCCGGTTTGGAAAGTTTCCTCTACCAGAATCTCAATACCGATGGCATCGAGCGCGTTTTTTATTTCAGTATTGCTGCTTGTGGAGTAGGTATCGGCGGCATCGTATATTAATGCCACTTTTTCATAACCGAGTTTCTCGTGCGTGAGCGTCACGCCACTGGGATTCACGATGTCTACAGCGAGCCCAGTGCGGAAGACAAAATCTCCAATCGAGCTTAGACCGGCAGCGGTGGAAACCGAACTAAAAGCGACCACGCCACTGTCTTGTGCAATCGGAAACGCGTCTTCAAGGTAATCTGAGATAGCGATGCCGACGATAGCAGGTACGCCTTGATCGACCAAGTGCTGGACGGCTGCGATCGCGCCTTCCTCCGAACTGTGATCGTCCGCGGGGACGAATGTGAGGGGCGTAGTCCTGAGCATGTTAAGCTCTTCTCGTGCCAATTCAAAGCCGCGCTGCATTGGAAGTCCATAAGGTTCGGCATCTTTTCCTGTGAGGGATACGACCATACCGATGGGAATCCCAGTATCCATCATTTCAGGTGCTGTTGCTTCAAAGGGGTGCAGCGTACCGTCTTTGACCATCAAGACGATTGGGGCATACATCGCTTCGCCGTTGGGGTCAAAAGAAAAATCGCCTAAGATCGTCGAAAAGTTCATCGTCTGGGCGAGTGCGTCACGAATCGCAGCGGCATCTGTGGATTGTGCGGTATTGATAGCATTTGCGAGAATATAGAGGGTCGCATACGACTGTGCTGCCCAGGGTTCGGGTTCGATGCCGTATTTGGCTCTGTAATTTTGAACGAAGGCTTGGTTTCCGGGGGCATCAGACGCGCTGGACCAGTTCGTGAAAGCTATCGCGCCCTCGGCAGCAGTTCCGGCTTTTTGTGCCTCGTCTGCGGTCAAATCGGGAACAATAAAACGAACAGAAGCAGGAATACCGATTTCTCGCGCTTGAACAATAATCTGCACCATTTCCGGTGCCAGTGCAGAGATAAAAAGTGCTTCAGGTGCACTGTTCATGATACGGGTTAATTGTTCCGTAAAATCCGTATCACCGCTTTGGAAGGTTTCCGCCGTCAGAATTTCGACACCGCTCGCTTGAAGTGCTTTGGCTATCTCCTCATTGCTACTCATGGCGTAGGTATCCGCGGCATCGTATATCGCCGCCACTTTTGTATAGCCGAGCTGCTGCTGCGTCTGGCGCACACCATTGGGATGCAATATATTCGTAGCGAGACCGGCGCGGAAGATATAATCCCCGAGTGCACTGAGCCCGGCAGCGGCGGAGATCGAACTAAAAGCGACCACCCCATTCTCTTGTGCAACGGGAAACGCCTCTTTGAGATGTGTTGAGACACCAATTCCGACGATGGCAGGCACGCCTCCATCGACCAATTGCTGGACGGCTGCAACCCCGCCCGCTACGGTGCTTTGTGCGTCTACAGTGACGAATGTGATGTTGGCGTCAGTATGTGCATTAATCTCTGCTTGTGCCAATTCAAAGCCGCGTTTCATCGGCAGCCCATAGGGTTCGGCGAAGGGGCCTGTCAGTGCTACCGCCATACCGATGGAAATCTCCCCCTCCATCATTTCAGGCATTGTGGTTTTGCTGTCAGGCATCATCGTAGCCATCTCGTCGCAGCCGGTAAGTCCGATAGCCAAAGCAGCAATTGCTAATACAAATGCGGAGGCTATAATTCCTTTTACTTTCATTTTCAACTTCCTTTATTTTTTTCGTAAATTAAGGGTAGTTCGTATGGTGTTCTCAAACTAACAGTTTACAGTACAAAAATACTGCGAATAATGAACCCCCTCAATAAATTGTAAAAATTAACTACACACCATAAAACAAAACTTAAATAGGTCACAGAAAATAAAAACGTTTCCACGGCTAATTAGATACGTTATTATTAACAGGATTTACGCAATTTTGACCATAGCCCGCTCTGTGAGATGGAGACCCCTGAAAAACACAAGCATTCTGGTGGCACAACCTAACAGGTTATGCTACAAAAGAGCATTCTGCGTAAGTCGTAATTAAAAATTAATACCTTAAAAACTGCTTCGAGATAAGTCTGCTGACCTAACGAGTGTAAAAAGTTTAACCGACATCCATTGTTTCATACTTGGAAGTTAGGGTCAACTCAAAAATAGGTTATCTGGTTAAAATACCTCCAATACTTTGGCAGTTTTTCCATCAACGATTGCGACTGCGATATTCCCTCGACTGTGATTAGAGAAATGGACTATCCACGCGAATCCTTGAAAGGTTGCATGAGAATGAACAGCACGCTGACCTGCCAAAACGACTTTGACTCGGGCATCCGACTTCGCGATTTGAAGGACGACTTCTGCTTTTTGCGGAGAGGGGTCATCCTGAATTGCGAGCGAATCCGCTATCCGTTTGCCTTGGTCTACCAGTGATGGCAATGCCTTAGGATCTTGCTGTGCGAGGCTTCGGAGATACGCAGCGTATTGACGATACGCGTCTCGATGTTTCTCGTAGTTTTTAAGTCCGTAAGCAACTGGAATTCGTTCATATTGTGCCGCACACATCTCCGCTGCGTCCGCTTCAAGTTGAAGTACTTTTACATAATCGCTTCTCTGCTCCACTAATTCCCGTTGTTTTCTGAAAAAGGTCGGATAGATACCAAACTCGTAGAATCGATCGGGATAGTGAGGGAGCCATGTTGTGATGAATTTTTTGATATTTTCGGATTCCGTATCCAGCACCGAATGGGAGTCGGAGTTGCGAGTCTCTTCTACAAGCTTCTGCCTCGCGATTTGGGCGCGTGTGCGGTGAAACTGAAACTGTTTCTGAATTTCCTGTGCTTCCTTTTTCGCCCGCGCTGCCCACTTTTCGTATCCATTTCGCTTGTAGTAGTCGTACGCAATCTCGTTCATCGGAACAGAAATGTGCTTAAGGCATTCGGCGGCGGCTGCGTGCCAGCGGGCGAGTCTCTCAAAGTCACCGGACTGCGTATAGCGTCTGATAAAGAGCTCGGTGGTGGCTGTGCCTTGACGGATTGCCAAACACGGCTCTGTAAACGTGAGCAGAGTTGGTAAAAGTAATAGGACGATAATTCTCATGGCAGAAGCATATAGACGGCAGAGCGGAGTCTGCCTACTACTTTAACATAAAGCGGACGGTTCCAGAGAAGGTTTCATTTGGTGCAAGCACGATCACGCCTGCCGGAATATCTCTCGCCTCTAAATTGATGGCATCCGTTGGACACGTGTAAGGTTCAAAACAGATAGCATCTCTACCGGGTGGTGTGTAGACGACGAGTTCTCTGAATATCGCGTCTGACTCCATCACCATGGTGTGTCCAGTGTCTTTATTCTCAATAAGGCATCGACTTACATCATTAACAAGTTTTACGTCCGTAAAGACATGATCGAGCTTTAGTTCTCCAAACGGCTGTCCGTTGCGTAGATCCAGCGTTCCAGCGACATCGTTCTGCTTACCGGTTGGAACGAGGACATCGTCCAATTCCCAATACTTCGCGGCGGGGACAGTAATCAGTGCTTGTGACGCATCGGCTGATCCGGTTAAGTTCGTACTAAAATAGGGGTGGATACCGAATCCTATTGGCATATTTCGGTCACCAGTGTTTTTGATGGAAATCCCCATCGTTAGTACTGCGTCTTTGAGGGTATAGGTAATCTCAATTGTGAAAGGGAACGGATACTGACGGATAACATCTGGAAAATGTTCGGAATTGAGCGAACAGACTAACGTTGCCCCGTTTTCGTCAGCGGCGTGTTTATCGACCTGATACGGTTGATTTAGCAACAAGCCGTGGATTGTTGTTGGCGACTCAGGTGCTTTGTCAAACTGATAGGTTTCACCCTCAAATTGCCATCTACCGTTGCGGATTCGATTTGGAAACGGAAACAGAATCGGGTTCCCGTAAGCAGTTGGACGTTCCTCCAGTGTAGCGAGATCAGGTGGTGGGTCTATCAGGTTAATCCACATCTCTCCATCCGCCACTTTAAAGACGTAGCAGTTATTTCCGAGTGCTGGCACGATCTCAGCAACGGCTTTTCCTTCTTGGTGTAGGGTGTAAACGTCGTATTTTGACTCAAGGGCATCAACTATTCTTCCATTGACTGCGTACCGTGTTTGCGCCATCGCTTTCCCCTTATCTGCGTTTGTGAGTATCGTTAAAAATAAGCAAAAAACACAAGTTATGCCTATATGGCGTGTGCGTTTCCAAGTCCCTCTAAATCGAGGGAGAAAAAAAATACAATGCATTGCTTTACCCTGTAAATTGGCACAAACTAACAGTTTGTACCACAATGCACAGCCTAACAGGCTATGCTACAAAATAGTTTTGGCGCACCAGTGAATGCCACGGCGGAGCACTTCTCGGAAGTTTGGGTTAGAAAAAGTAACATCGTCGTGTCCGCTCTGGAAGCAGAAGATGCGAGAATTACCGTACGCACGCGCCCAAGCGAGGACATTCATGCTGTTCGGATGATCAACGGTTAAGAGACAGGAGCTATCCTCATCTGCGGATTTCATGGTATAGGTTTCGTCACCCATCTCCCAATCCATCAGTCCTTCGGTAATCGGGTGGTTTGCATCAGCGACCTGTACGTGGAGTGTTTGCCGCGGATGCCATCCGAAGTCTCGGTCATGAATGCCGCACATATCGGAATAGACATCCCATTCGGGAAAGGCGAGAATGGCGTGATGCAAGATAACGATTCCCTGTCCGCGTTCGCTGAGACCGAGGATGGCGCGGGCCTGTGGATCTGTAGGATAAGGACGGTGGAAGTTGTAAAAGACGACGGTGTCGTAGTCCTTCTGGTTCGGGTCCGCTACAAAGGCGTCAAGGTCTTCACGGACGAATTGGATTCCATTCATACTTTTGAACACGGCATCAAATTCTTTTTCTTGAAATCCGTGTTCGCCGGTTACAACTGCGATTTTCATTATTGTTCCTCCTCATCTAATCAACAATTCCCTGATACGTGAGCACTCGGAATTGGGCATGGAATGGTGAGTCGCCAATCAATTGCGTCATCAGAATGCCGATTAACGCTTCGACAGGATCAATCCAGAAGGTTGTGCTTGCGAGGCCGCCCCAGCTGTAGGTACCTAAGGAACCGAGACTGTGCGTGTCAGCAACATCCGTGACAACAGCGAATCCGAGTCCGAAACCGCAGCCCGTTCTCTCAAGCGGTTGCCACTCGTCAGAGATATGATTCACTCTGATGAGTTCGACGGTTTTTCTGCCAAGGAGCCGCTCGCCGTCGAGTTCGCCATCGTTGAGTAACATCTGACAAAAACGGAGATAATCGGCAGCAGTTGATTGTAGTCCGGCACCACCGGAATGAAAGAAGCTTAGCGGGCCGCTTGAAACAGGGGCGTTTTCAATCACCTGAATACCGCCATCTTCCGCAGGTTCGTATAAGGTCATATATCTATCGGCTTTCTCGTCTGGCACCGAGAAAGCGGTATCGCTCATCCTCAAAGGATCGCAAATGCGGGTTTCCAAAAATTCCGCAAACGACATACCCGATACGACTTCTACGAGATAGCCGAGTACGTCAGTAGACATACCGTAATTCCACGCGCTACCCGGATGACAATAAAGTGGGATTTTTCCAAGTTCTTGCGCCATGTATGCGAGATCGCCGCGGTAGTAATTCGCGTCTCTATACCGCTGATTAATTGGATGCTCCCCGTCTCCGCCATAGATAAGTCCAGAGGTGTGTGTGAGCAGATGCTTTATTGTCATTTCGGTTTCTGCGTCAACAATATCCTCACCGTTTTCCGTGTAGACCTGCATATCTTTGAAAGCGGGGATAAGTTCGGAGACAGGTGTGCCGAGTTGAAAATGCCCCTCCTCATAGAGCATCATTACAGCGATGCTCGTAATCGGCTTTGTCATTGAGTAGATACGGAAGATGGTATCGAATTCTATGGGTTTGGCAGACGCTACATCTTGGGTGCCAAATTTTTCAAAATGGACAAGCCTGCCTTCACGAGCAATCATAGTTAGTGCACCGGGGATTTTTCCATTGTCAACCCAGCGTTGCATGATTGGTGCAATACGTCCGAGTCGCGATGTTGACATGCCGACATCTTCAGGCACGGCGCGTGGTAATCCTTCGTATAAGGTCATTAAAAAAACTCCTATATTAGCGGTCAGCAGTCAGTAGTCAGTAGTCAGCAAAGAGACCTTGTGACAAACACATGACGCGTGCCTGCCATATACCGAAAACCGACAGCCGATAACTATTATTCCGTGAGTGCTTGATAGGTTAAAGTTCGGAATTGGGCATGGAATGGACAATCGACATTAACCACTTGCGTCATCAGAATGGCGATTAACTCTTCCACAGGGTCAATCCAAAATGTGGTGCTTGCCATGCCGCCCCAACTGCAAGTACCTATGGAACCGAGACTACCTGTGTCAGCGACATCTGTAATAACCGAGAATCCGAGTCCGAAACCGGTACCTGTTCTTTCTGGGGCTAACCAATTGGGTGGAACGTGACTCATCTTAATGAGTTCGGCGGTTTTTCGCCCCAAGAGTCGCACGCCATCGAGTTCACCGTCGTTGAGTACCATTTGGCAGAACCGAAGATAATTCGCGGCGGTCGATTGTAGCCCTCCGCCACCAGAGTGGAAAAAGCTTAGGGGTCCAGTTGCAGCATGGACCTTCTCAATTCGCTTAAGACCACTACCCTTCACGTAATCATATATTTTTGAGTATCGGTCAGCATCTTCAACACGCACGGAGAAACCGGTGTCTTGCATACCCAATGGATCAAAAATACGGGTTTTTAAAAACGTCGCAAAGGGTATCCTCGATACGATCTGTACAAGATAGCCGAGAACATCGGTAGACATACCGTACTTCCATGCGCTCCCTGGCTGGTGAATAAGAGGGATACTTCCGAGTTTTTCTATCATGTTCGCGAGGTCACCCCCGTAGAGATCGGCATCTTCATATTGCTGATCAATCGGGTGATCATCCTTATTGCTATCATAGATGAGTCCAGTGGTATGTGTCAGTAAATGTTTTATTGTCACCTCGCGTTCTGCGTCTACAATATCCTTGCCATCTTTCGTGTAAACCTTCATATCTTTGAAAAACGGCACAAATTCGGAAACAGGCGTGGTGAGTTGAAAATGCCCTTCTTCGTAGAGCATCATCACAGCGATGCTCGTAATCGGCTTCGTCATTGAGTAGAGGCGAAAGACGGTGTCAAATTCTATCGGTTTGGCGGCGGCGATATCCTGCATACCAAACTTTTCAAAATGGACGAGCCTGCCACCGCGTGCTATCATCGTCAATGCGGAAGGGATTTTCCCATTGTCAACATAGCCTTGCATGACGGGTGTCATACGCGCTAATCGCGATGTTGACATGCCCATATCTTCAGGGATTGCTCGCGGCAGTCCATCATATATTGCCATTCAGGTCTCCCATGTTATTCTGTAAGTGCCTGATAGGTTAGGACTTTAAATTGTTGCTGGAAAGAGTAGCGGTTATTGAGAAGTTGCGTCATGAGCAAGCCAATCAATTCTTCCTCCGGGTCAATCCAGAAAGTAGTTGCGGCAGCACCGCCCCAACTGAAGTTCCCGACGGATTCAAGAATGTTAGGGGGTTCCTCATCTGTAACAACAGCGAAACCGAGTCCAAACCAATTATCGTGATGCGGATAGCGCATCAGTTCAACGGTTTTCTTTCCTAATATGCGGACACCGTCGAGTTCACCACCGTTGAGCAACATCTGAGAAAACCGCATATAATCTGCAGCCGTTGAGGCGAGACCGCCACCGCCTGACGGGAAAAAATTGATTTCACCGTTCGCGAGTCGGGTGCCTCTATCTTCTATTCGTTCCATACCATTTTTTTTGTTAGGTCTATACAAAGCTGCGAACCGGTCCTGTTTCTCTCGTGGGACTGAAAACCCGGTGTCTACCATACCGAGGGGTCCAAAGAGTCGGGTTTGGAGGAATTCTTCAAACGGCATACCGGATACAACCTCTACAAAATAGCCGAGTACATCAGTAGAGACTCCGTAGGTCCACTTCTCTCCCGGTTCGTGAACGAGAGGGATAGTGCTGAGTTTTTCCACCATATTGGCGAGTTTTTCACTCGGTGTCAAATCCATGACGGTATCAAAAATTTTCAGTTCCTTATAGCGTTCATCAACCGGTTTTTTGCCCCACCCGTAAGTGAATCCGGCGGTATGCATGAGGAGGTGCTTGATAGTTATCTTTTTCTTTGCATCCAAAACTTCTGTCTGATCTTCGTTGTAGACCTTCATATTTTCAAATTCAGGGATGAACTTGGAGACGGGTGTGCCGAGTTGAAAATGCCCCTCCTCATAGAGCATCATCACAGCGACACTGGTAATCGGTTTCGACATGGAATAAATGCGAAAGATGGTATCCGGTTCAACAGGTTTGTTGTTCTCAACATCTTGCATGCCGATGGTCTCAAAATGGACGATTTTTCCTTGCCTCGCTACGACTGTTAGGAATCCGGGTAGTTGTCCTGAATTGACGTACCCTTGCAGAAGAGAGCGGATGCGCTTTAGGCGTTTGGTAGAAACACCAACCGCTTCTGGTATCGCCGTGGGGAGTCCTTGGACCGCGGCACCATCAACATTTTTTAACGTTGCTGTCTGAATATCTTGTTCGGTGCCAAGGTTAACTGTTCCGCAGGCGAGTAGGGTGAGGCAAAAAAGCAGTAAAGATGCGGACGATAATTTTTTCAATCTGTGCTCCTTTTGTGTATGGTGACTGAGATTGTCATCTTTTTTTATTTTTATGGGGTAGGCACGAGATCTACCCCTACAGTGGCGTTGGTGTATCTAAATGTCCAGAATCTGTCAGGTAGCCAGTTGAACTATGGGACGTGTTTAAGATATGCCCAACGTGTTGAGAGTTTGCCGCCGGGTTCAATGCTGAGAATTTGTGCTAACCCGACATTCATTGCTTCTTGGATTTCTTCCTCGGTGCGTGCGGTATTGGAGATGCGTATCTCTTCAATGATACCCTTCAACCCGTTTGCGTTATTAAGATTTGGCACGCCAATAGTAATTGGGTCTGCGCTCTGGAATGTAGCATCGTTGGGTGCCTCGTTCTCCAATTCGCCATCAACGTAAACCCGTCCCATCTTGCCGTCAAAAGTAAAGGCGAGATGATGCCACTTATCGTCTGTAATATCGGTCGTGCCATCAATACTAAAGGCACATGCCCCATTCGCCCCGATCTGTGCGTGCAGAACACTCTGATCAACATGAACCCAGATGCCGTAGTTACGATTGCCACAGCCCGCTTGTTGTTTGCAAACCATTCCTTGCCATTTACCTGTGGACTCTTCGACTTTGACCCACGCTTCAATGCTGAGTTCCTCTAACTCCAGCTGCTTGGTAGAATTCACGACGACGTAACCACTGGAATCGCCTGGGAACTCAAGTCCTGTTCCAAATTTCCCTTTGACCCATTTAGGACTGCCTTCAAATTCGCCGTCATGACCGTTGCCAGAAGCGTCTTTCACGACGTTCCCGGCACCTTCTTCAAAAAGCCAGACGGCGACAGTATTTTCATCAACAGCGGCATCTGCTTGTATAGCACCAATGAAGGTCGAAACTATGAATACAACCAACAGACACAGAAAACTATAGAAAAGCTTCATACCAGTGATATGCATAGCCATTTTTCTTCCTCCTTTATTTTTTTATTCTATCAGAAAAGAGATTTTAAAGTCAATAGATGCATTCAGTTGGACGTACAGACAAAAATATTGACAGAGGACTGTGTATCACATATAATTTCGTGTATCCTGATGTAGGCGTACGGTGGACGTGCGCGAATTGTGAGTAGGATGCATAAGGAGGTCTACATGGCAGAACGGATTAAAATGGGTTTAGTCGGTTGTGGCGGGATGTCCGGCGCGCACATGAGGGCATACCAAGAACTCTGGTCTAAAGGGTTGCGGGACTATGAAATCGTAGGGGCGTGCGACATCGTATCCGAACATGCCGAAGAACGTGCCAATCAGGCACACGCGTTTCAAGGTGGTACGAAACCGGCAGTTTATACAGAACTTGATGAGATGCTGGAGAAACACCCGGATTTGGCGTGTGTTGACATCTGCGCGCTTCACAGTGTGCATCACACGCTGGCTGTGCCTGCGCTTGATGCGGGGAAGCATGTTATTATTGAAAAACCGTTTGGCATTACGATGCGGGCATGTAAACTGATGATGGAAGCAGCGGATCGAAACAATAAGATTGTCTCTGTCGCTGAGAACTATCGTCTAGCACGCATCCAGCGGACGAGGAGTTGGGCAATTGCGCAAGGGCGTATTGGTGACCCGCGGATGTTTTTCTGGATAGAGGCTGGCGAAAACTTGGGGAAATGGGGGTGGCGCAACTTCAAGATGGATGCAGGCGGGGGTTGGGCATTAGACGGTGGTGTACATTTCACTGATCTGATGCGCTATATTCTCGGTATGGAAGCTGAAGAGGTTTACGCCATTAACAAGGCTTATGAACCCTATCGTTACGATAATCCGGCAGAAAGAGAGGGGGGGTATGCCGTTGATGTTGAAGACGCGATGATTGCTACCATCAAGTTCGAACAAG
Organism: Candidatus Poribacteria bacterium; assembly: GCA_028820845.1. Taxonomy (NCBI): domain Bacteria; phylum Candidatus Poribacteria; species Candidatus Poribacteria bacterium. Next base: position 136,710 of record JAPPII010000013.1, on the reverse strand, counting down.
GCGTTACAGCACAGTGGACATGGGTTGGTTCGGCACCAGGGCACCACTTCCGTCAGCACACCGTTTACGGCAGTGAGGGGGCGTTGGATTGGAACCTCGGGTTAGTACCACGTGGCGGCGAACCGATTTCTAACGACGATTTGATGAAAGAATTCACAGATAACCTCAGCGATTCGGAACAGGAATACTACTTCCCCGGCGGCGTTGAAGATACCGTGGCGATTGAGTTGAAATACTTCGCCGATGCGATTCGGAGTGGCGATAAACCTGAAGTGGACGCTGTCGAAGGCATGCGTTCTGAAGCCATCTGTATGGCAGTGTACGAATCGGGATGGTTCGGCCGCCCTGTGACAATCGCAGAGATTGAAAACTGCGAATTGGAAGGCTACCAGAAGGAAATTAACGATAAACTGGCGATTAGCGATTAGCAGTTGGCTTATGGCTGTCAGCCGTCGGCAGTCGGCAATCAGTTGTGAGTTATGGGTATGGGAAAGCGTGTTGATTGTTACTCCATCCCTTTTAACCCACTACCCAAAACATAGACTCATAATCCATTGCCAATAGCCAATAGCCAACAGCCAATTACCATTTATGATGGATTAAAACTATGGATCGATTGAACGGGAAGGTTGCGATTGTTACGGGTGCTGGCAAAAAGGGTGAAGTTGACGGTACCGGCTATGCGACATCCATGCTCTTTGCGAGAGAAGGGGCAAAGGTGCTGCTGGCTGACATCTCACCAGAGAACGCTAACGCGACCCTTGCAGAAATTGAGGCAGCGGGTGGTGAAGCCGCTATATTTATCGGGGATTTGTCAACAGAAGCAGCGTGTGCGGGGATGGTGGAAGCCGCGGTTGCACATTTCGGTAAAGTGAATGTGCTGTTTAATAACGTCGGACTCGGTGGCTCTGGAATGGTCACACAGGTTGACGCAGAGAAGTGGGACAGAGTGATGGATGTCAACCTCAAAAGCATGATTATGGCGTGCAAACACGCTATCCCGCGAATGGCTGAGGCAGGTGGTGGTTCGATTATCAATGTTTCGTCAATTGATGCATTGCGTGCGGGTTCATCAAGAAATGTACCTTATGCGGCTGCGAAAGGTGGGATGATCTCTGCGACAAAAGTCATGGCAGTTCACCACGGACGCGACAACGTCCGTGTGAATTGTATCGCGCCTGGACACCTCTATGCCTCGTTTCCTGCGCCGTATCTGAGTGAAGCAGAACGAGAACGACGGCGGCGCATTGGGCCGCTTGGAACCGAGGGAACCGCCTGGGATGTGGCGTGGGCAACCGTGTTTCTCGCCAGTGACGAATCGAAATGGATTTCTGGCGTTATCATTCCCATTGATGCAGGTTTACTCGCGGCGACCCCGCTTGCTGTTGTGCATCAACTTGATGAGTGAGGCCCTCTTAAGATGCGGTTAGAATGCACGTCGCATAAATCAAAATCAACGGTATGAATGCCGTATGGCATGAACCGGGGGCGAGTCCGCCGCAAAACTGCACCTAGGGGTCTTTGCGTGCACAAGTCCTATTAATCTTGAGATTTCAATCCTGCCCACCGAGTGGTGAGTTTGCCATTGGCAGAGATTGTCCCCTTGAGCCGACTGGTAACTAAGATTTGTCGTTCTCCGGCAAAAGATACGTCCTCAATCTGGTAATAGTAGACAACATTTGGCTTGGCAGTTGTGTCTGTCCAGATATAGATATTCCGTTCTGCTGTTGTACCTGCACCGGGGATCAGTTGTGTATTGATAATTTTGAACACACCCGTTTGGGTTTGACTCCGTAGGATATTGAATCCGGCGTTGTCCACCTCGGATTCGGTGGTCCACTTGATGAGAACTGTCCCCATCGCCGTGCGTTCGGGTCGGAAGTGAGAGAGTTGGACAGGAAGTGCCCCGCCGGCGTGGATACCGGGACTGCCGTAGTCGTTACTGAGACCGTACCAAGTTTCAATTTTCTTTTTAGATAGGTACGAGAAGTTGGTTTCCGCCGCGGGTATCCATCCTTTTCGCTGGGTGCCATCGCGGCCTATCCCGCTGCCCGAATATCTTCGGACGATTGAAGTGCGGTCGCCATCTTTTGTCCAGCCATTGGGCAGTTGCCATGTGGGTTTATCAGCAGTCCGGATTCTTCCATCCAGGTTTCCGACTTTGTCGGCGAGTTCATTTTGCCCATCAACGAGTTGGATGTGGAATCCTTTGGTTGGATGCAAAAAAGGGTCGCGCCGGCTGTTCATACCAAATTCAGTTGCAAGTTCTGCATAGACATCGAAGACGCGGGTAGATTTAAAGTGCGTGTTATCTGAATTCCTACCGCGTGCCGAGACGATTAGCATTGTCTGCCTCGGGGGAATGGTTTTGACGTTGCCCTTATTTTTAAAATTAATCGTCCCGAAGCGCGAAATCGTGGTCCACTCTGGATCGTTATAGTTTTCAATAATCAACTCCCAACCGTCATCAGCATCAAGGACAACAGTTTCGGTATCAGAGTTGTTAAAAATTTCGATCCACTGGATTTCGTTTACCCCTTCATCAGTAGCGAACATAATCTCGCTGATAGTTACTTTCCCATTGAGGTCTCTAACGCTTCCTTGCCGAATTGTTTGGGGGCCCACGGTATACGTGCCTTTCCGGAAAATATAGGTACCAGTAGGTGTCGGATCAATTACGACCACTTTCACATTTGGCCCGGGGACGATTGTCACCGTCCAGACTTTTTTCGTGGCATCGGATGAGAGCCCATCCGTTGGAATATATCCACCCTTGACATCAATATCTGTGCGCGTCAGCGTGATGGCTTTCGTTGAGGTTAAGGTAACGGTAAAGGGGCCCTGACCGCTAATAGACATATCGTCGGATAAGGTGAGGGGTGGTGCGGCACTCCGCACTATGTTGACGATTATTATGTCAGCGGGATCAGTAGCTTCCAGCCCCTCGACGCTCTCACCGACTAATCTACCAGGGGTCTTCGCAGCATTGCGTACCACCCCTATGCGGACCCTCTCAATATTTTCTTCGGCAATGATTGTCACTGTGTAGACACTACCATCAGCATTAGAGGAAACAGACGCGGCACTTGCTCCGCCCTCCACAATGTTGCCGCTGCTATCTGCGGCAAACAATTCGATATCATCAACACCAAAGCCGGTTACCTCAGCATTCGTACCTTGATCCTGAAACGTGACAGTTAACTCGAAGGGAACCGACTCAGCTCTGATGCCGTATACCTGTATACCCGTTGTGTCCTCATCCACATCTGTTACCGACAGTACTGGTGTCACAACTGCTGTTGCGGGTATTGCGAAGAAAGCGAGTCCGGAGATGAGTAACACAGCAAAAACGAAAGCGTACAGTGATTTATTAAAGAACACGATAATTTTCCTCCTCCAAGCAAGATCGACGCAGAAATGTGTTTTGGACTTTGGCTTGGTGGTCTTTTCTCGTTAAGGGCTGTTCTCAGTGAGTTACGAATTTGGAAAATCTTTCCTTAAGAGGAAACGTTATTTTTCGTAAGGGGGTTACAAAAAATGCTCCGATGGATGTGTTAATATTTTGTTGGAAGTTCGGAGGGCAGTGTGATAGAAAAGGATTATTGTTGCGATTTCCACAAGTAGTTTATGTTGAATTTTGCTGTCTCATCAGCATCGACTACCCCTTCGAGTCGCACTTTTAGGTCTAAAAGTTCTGCGGACTGCGTTGGATAGAAAAACTGAATGCCTGTTTCGCCACCGGTGCCGATGAATTGTGCGAAACCGGTTATATCGCTATCTGTTAACTGTTTTCCATTGATCGTAACCGTTACGCCGCTCTCGCTAAGGGTCGGTGGTGCTTCAGGATTCGTTCCCTCTGGGTAGTATACCCAGATAATCCATCCGTGTCCATCATCTGAACTCCCATTATTATCGTTGTTGTTATTATTGTTTCCATCGTTTCCGTTATTGCCGTTGTTATTACTGTTTCCATCGTTTCCGTTATTGCCATTGTTATTATTACCGACGCCATTATTATTGCCGTTGTTATTACTGTTTCCATCGTTTCCGTTATTACCGTTGTTATTATTGCCGCCGTCGCCGTTATTATTATTATTATTTCCATTGCCCCTGTTATTGCCGTTGTTATTATTATTATTTTCACTACTTCCGTTTGCGCCCGTTAACGCCTGGGTAATCGTGGCTCTCTCTGCGCGCAAAATAGGGTTCCCTTCATGATAGAAGACATAAACGCGTCTCTGAGGATAGATATGAACAGCATGCGGATTGATGGCATTCACGCCGTTTCCGGCTTCAGGTCTAAGTCTTATGCAGGTAGAGTCGAGGTCGTCCTGAAAGCAGACGACATTTCCATCCGTTGCGACAAGATAACGGTCTACCTCGTGATCCATCAGCACGGAACCTATATAAGGCATATCGGAGCAGCCTGTGATACTGAAAAGGGTAATGAGAATGCCGAGGCTGAATTTTAACGCTTTACGCATTTCTAACTTTATTTTTTCCATAACGTCACTCCCATTAGATATTATTGCAGTGGATATAACTTGAGGATATTTGTGGCACCGTTAGATTCTACACTCTCGGCGTTGATGTGGAATGTTGCTATATTGCCTGGAACTACCCCCACGACTTGAATCGTTATCTCAGGGGTCTCAGTTTCAGCAGAAAATTGGACACCGCGCTTGCCGTCATAAGTGTCAATTTGTGCGAAGTTGACGATTGGTATATCTCTTCGCCTATTTGTCCCAATTGTCGATCCTTCGACGATCCTGATGTCGAGTCCACTGGTTCGAAGGGTTTCCCCACGATTTGCTTCCCGGAATGTGTTTGGGTAGTATATTTGAAGAGTCCAGCCTTTTGGAACAGCGTTTCGATTAGTATTGTTCGGATTACTCACATTTGCGGGCAGTTGTGCTCTGCCGGATTCAACCAATTCCTGCACGATTTGGGTGGTATCCATGAGTCTCTTCGCTTCCAAAAGCGTGCGCCCTTGGTAATCAAACACATAGACGATGTTTGTTGGATGCACATGAACAGTAGGTGTATAGTCTATATTCATCGGATCAATTTCTGTCTTATCTAACAAAAGTTTTACACAGACGGTATCAAACCCATCTTGAAGACAGACGGTATCTTGTTCAATTGCGTTAAGATACTGGTCTACATGCCCGACAGTGAGCATTGGACCGGTATACGGGACATCGGAACAACCTATTATACTGACAAAAATAATTAAAATACTGCTGACAGAACTTAGAAGTGTGGCTAAGGTATGCGTGTGTACTTTATCGCAATCTTGAGAAAATACATTGCTAATTTTCATATCTATTTTTTCCATGATGCTGCTCCTTTATTGAACAATCGTATCTACACAAAAGGCACATAAGTGAACCCAAACGCTATAAATAAACGATGGATACCGATGTTAGGTTTCATTAAAACCAAGGGGGCGTTTTGTGCTTGACTTGACTCGTAAGGAGTTTTATACTGTATGTGAGGATAGACTCGACTTTAGTTGGCGAAACTTTCCACCGTGCTGGCACGGTGTAGTCAAGCAATGCCAACGTGAGTTTAAAAATAAAAATGCAAGAGGTAATTTTTTGTGAATAGCCGATTCAGATACACAGTAATCGTTGCCAGCCTGACGCTGTGCTTCATCGCGTCCGGGTGTCAACAAATTCAGAAAATAATTTCACCTATCCCCCCTGCAATGCGGGAAGCCGATGGGAGTGATAAACGGATTGTCAATGTCGGTTTTTATGCCCATTTCGCGCCAATCAGTTACAGCACTAACTCGGATCCAGTTTCTGACGGTTTCAATACCCACCTCGGTTATGAGTCAGATTTGTTAACGGCAATCGAAGCCATGGAAGGGACAGCTATCTGTTTTTCTCGAAAGGGGATCGCCGAGTGGTCAAACATCTGGCTGAAGGCTGCCGAGCCGGGATACGATCTGATTGCTGGCGGTATCACGATCTTGGATTCTCGGAGACACGATGTAACTGGTACGCCGCGAGTTGCGTTTACATCGGGACATATCGTGTTCCGGCAATCGCTGTTAGTTCGTGCCCAAGATGCGGATCGATTGTCCACCTACGCTTCACTTCGGCGGGATGTCAAGGTAGGGGTGCTTTCGGGGACAACAGGTGAATCCCGTTTACTTGAAATCGCTGGTATTGTTGATGTCAGAGGTGTTCTTGTCGCGGGGACACGTATCGAGACACTACAAGGCACCCTTATCGCCGATGGCACAGACGCTTACCAGATTACTGCAGCGGGTGCTTCCGCAAGTTTAGCGGGTAGACGCATGCTTTATCCACCGTCAGATAACATGCCGCAGGTGATTTATCTTGGCGATGCTGTCGGTGAAGCGGCATTATTTGAAGCCCTTGCAGATGGTAGCATTGACGCGATCGCGAGAGGCGAAATCGGTAATCGAGAAGGTGCCTCGGTGTCCGATGGTGCATTTGTTGTCACTGCGCTTGATGAGCAAGTAGAATACGGGGGGTTTACACTTGCGCACGGAGACACAGCGTTGTTGGCGGCTCTTAACACATGGATCAATTATCTCACCGATGACCAAAACATTGGATACGCGCAGTGGTCAACGGATCCGAAGGTGTTTCTCCGTCGCGCGGAGATGTGGAATGCTTCAGGGAAAGGTAAGGAAAACGAGAAGATAAGTGCGTAGCATGCGTTGCTATTTCACGCCGACCTGTCTTCGGAGCAAGTTTCGCGATCTCTCACTTTTGAATGGGTACAAGAAGACTCCAGTAAATTTCCGCATGAGTCCCGGTTCAAACACGGCTTTTGGATTTGAAAAAGTTTTATAGCCAATGAAACCGCCTTTATAGCGTCCCATGCCGCTATATCCGACCCCGTTGTTGCCTGCTCAGAACTGTGCGGGGAAGTTACCGCGGGCGGCATCCATAACTTCACCTGTAATTTCGTCATGCCCGTTTTCTTTTGCAAAACTTTCAATTCCCATCTTCGCCATCGGACGGACGAAACTCGGTATCCGCTCCAAACGTTCTAATGCCTCCACACTCCAGACGGGACCGGTCGATTCTTTAGGCGGGGACTCCTCCTCGAATGCCTCGGAGATGACGGAAGTGAAGGGACATTTTCCACCTTCAGCGGTTTCGCCTGAACTGGTTTCTGGCGAAAACATATTAGGCATTCGTTCACCCTTTGCCGTCTCTAATTGTGAACGCACCAACTGCATCGGTTGTGCTGCTTCATTGGAACCACCGAGTTGGAGGTCCAAGGACTTTAGCATTTGTGTCTCCGATGGATTGAGGAACATGGCGATCTCAGTAAAACAATCAGGACATTCAAAAAGTGCCGTCACAGAACCTTGCTCCGGTCGGGTTACGTCTTTAAATTTCATTGCTGTGTCACAGTCTGTACATAAAAATTTCATTTTTTATCTCCTTCAGCTACAACGGACAACCACAAGGGTTGCCTCTACGCAAAAAATTCTTGGATTTTTTTAGCGACTTGCAGGAGTGCCTTGCTTGCAGGTGCATCTGGATATTCATTAAGATAGACGGTTCCGTTGTCGTTGGCACGTGCGAGGCGTGGATCAAAGGGAATGTTGCCGAGGATCATTTTTTGCAATACGTTATCAAGAGACTTCTCGGTATCAAAGAGACGTTCCTCCTCGCCGCAGTGCTGACAGACGTAGGAAGCCATATTTTCGACAACGCCGATAATGGGAACCTTAAGAATATCCCTTGCCATCGTCACCGACTTTTTAACAATCAACTGTGAAACTTCAGAGGGGATTGTCACAACAACGACTCCGCCGAGGTTCGGGATAAGTTCTGCTACATTTGGAAGCCGGTCCGTACCGGGCGGCAGATCCAGGAGGAGATAATCTAATTCACCCCATTCGGTGTCAGCGATGAATTCCCTAAGTGCGCCAACCTCCATGGTGCTGCGCCACGTAAAAGCGTCCTTTTGGGTATGTGCATTCCAGAGTACAGGTGCATCGTCTTCCGCTAAGAGCAGGTCCATGGAGATAAGTTTGGTGCCGAGGGGGGTGATCGCCGGTTTGACCCCTGCAGGCGTGTATTCCACCGTAGCATCTCGGACCCCCATCATCTTCGCCAATGTCGGCCCATTGATGTCAGCATCAACCACACCAACTGTGTTCCTCTTCAATGTGAGCGCGGTGGCGAGATTGGCAGCGACTGAACTTTTACCAACTCCTCCTTTTCCACTCATAATCGCGATCGTGTGTCTGACAGCGGCGAGGCGTTTCTGGAGACGGTCTGCTTGTGCTGTGACTTGCCCGATAATATTGGAACCGGCATCGTTCGGCAACTCGTTATACGTCTTCATCTTGGTTTTCTAAAATTAGTTAAAGAACCTGCTTTAGGTTTGAAAAAGTTTCTTAATGATTGAACATCTGCAAGGACAACGGACGCAGCAGCTCATATTGAAACGTTAGAAAATCATTCGCCGCTACCGATTGCATAGAGTGCTTGATAAGTACGCAGATAGAGTGTCTCGTCAGTAATGACAGGAGATGCAGCAATAACTTCGTCCAGAGAATTGCTGGCGACGATTTTAAATTCCCGTCCGGTTTTGACAACAGTGATAACCCCATCTCGAGAGGTGAGGTAGATATATCCATTCGCATAGACAGGTGAGGCGCGGTGCCGATGTCGATGCGTTCGTTCGCGATAGAGTTGTTCACCGGTTTCGGCATCAAGGCATATCAGGTCTCCATTCTCTCGACAGAGATAAACCAAACCGTCGTGGATAACGGGAGACGGCACATCGGGTGTCCCTTGTCGGAGTTTCCAGCGTTGCCATTTACTGTTCGTGACATCCCCTTGTGCAGCCGGATCAATGCCGACAACGGGTCCATTTTTCGCCGATGGCACGACGATCAATCCTTCAGTTGCGACAGGGGTAGCGACGAATCGGAGCGAATAATTATAGCTGGCTTTCGGATTTAAGTCGCCACACCGCCAGATTTCGCCGCCGTCTTCAAGGCTGTGTGCGGTTACATAATCCGCACCGTGTACAACGAGGTATTCACGTTCTGCGTCCCGGTAGAGAATAGGGGAAGTATAAGCGTGTTCGCACTCCTCAGTTGCGTCGCTTTTGCGGTTATGTTTCCAGACCTCTTCACCGGTCATTTTGTCGAGCGCAAGGACAAGCCAAGCGTTGCTGTGAATGAGGTGCATATAAAGTCGGTCTTTGTCAAGGAGTGGCGTGCTTGCCATGACAAAATAGAGGTTGAACCTGCCATAACGTTTCGCAATATTGGTGTGCCATACCTCATTGCCTTGAAAATCATAACAGACGAGATCCCCTGTTCCGAAGAATGCCCAAACGTGTTCGCCATCGGTCACTGGAGAGGGTGCAGCAGAATTGCCTTCACCGCCACGGACAATCCGGTTGCCGTGTGCTATCGTCCGCCTCCAGAGTTCCTCGCCTTTGGTGCTGATACACATCAAAACAAGGGCATCGCCTTCTGCTGAAGTGAGAAAAATTTTGTTTCCCGAGACGACAGGCGTGGAACCGGCTTCACCGGGAAGTGGCAGTCGCCATTGGACATTTTCGGTTTGACTCCAATGGAGAGGCACCTCAGTGGCTTGGCTGATTCCGTCGTTGTTTGGGCCGCGCCACTGGTGCCAGTTACCGGCAAAACTGTTGGCGACAAAGACAAGAACCGCGAGTAGGCATATTAGCGTATTTTTTAACGTCTGATACATGGTGAGCCTCCATTTTAATGGCTTATGGTAGATGGTGATTAGCGGTTAGTAAAAGTTTTAATGACTCTCGTCCGTCCATAAGCCACGCTCGTGCCCGTTCCATTGGTATGGAACTATTTTCGATAAAGCACCTATATTGTATTCTGGAAATCGATAGCCTGCCTCTATCACATAGCCTTCGTTTGTGAAAACAGGAAATTCGAGTTTCGTGAGGGTATCAAAAGGTTCAATTTCCAGCCATACATCGAGTTCACCTTCCACTGTTTTGTAGATTAAGTCAGCGGAATGGCTTTCATGCTTGAGGATCATTATCGTCCCCGACTGTCTGACTTCTCCGTTAGACGAGCGGACCTTCAAAGCGACGACAAGATCTTCTGGTGGCGGCGGACTTGACTGGATTTTGAACCATAACCCTCGGTGTGAACCTTCTGCAGCACCTTCAATTGGGCCGAGAATTTGGAATGTGACCGTTGGAATTTCGCTCATCATTTATCTCCCGTTTTAAACAATAAATAATCTTGACTACACATCAATACCAAGAATGAGGACCGGGATATCAATATCAGCAACGCCTCGCTTTTCTAAATCCCACACGAACTGCTCAAAATACGAAACTCCGGTAGACATATCATCAGCAAAAGATTTCACTGGGACAATCTCAATTCCGGCATCAATGAAGCCTAAGTTACGAAAAATAGTCATTTTGGCACACACGTTATAAACCATAAATGCATACTTTCCAAACTGTACCTCTATCCCAAGACGCTCTTTTAGAAAGTCTATTTCTCGATATGCGGAGCGCATCTGTTTCGGTAAATATCCAGGGCGGTAGTAGTCTGTTGAATAGTGGCATGTTACGCGTTTCTTCTGCCACCCCTTGGATCCAAAACTGTGGGCAAAAGCACGATTAAGGTTAGCAGGACTATACAACATTTTACCCGGCATGGTGATCTCCTTACTTTCTTTAATCTTGTGGTGTGCAGCATCAACAGAAGCAATAATATCCTCAACCTCTTGTAACAGGTAAGGGTGCGTCCGTTGGATGGAATCTCCATCATTGAATGAATATTCAGCAGCAATAATCACGATCATTCCGCCCTTGCTATCTATTTCCAATCTAAAGGCAACTGTGCGACACGTTCTTTTCCTGTTGGCTGGTGAATGGGCTTTCCTAACGGACGGAGCGGTAATGTGCCTTGGGTAAACTTTTGTATTCTCTCACGAGTAATAGCCACATAGGTCGAATCCTGTTCAGCAGCAATCGCCCTTCTGTTATGTTGTAAGGCTCCGATGACCGTCGATCCGACACCACAATACGGATCTAAAACAACACCTTTTGGCTGTGTAAGTGCTAAAACACACCGCTGGACTAATTCAACCGGGAACTGGCATGGATGTTCAGTTTTCTCTGGGTGGTTCGCCTTTACGTTTGGAATATCCCAAACTTCATCTTCCCAATCCTGTTTGACCACATCCCAAATATCAGAAGGGTTCTTCCCAAGTGGGTTTCCCGAAAGCTGACCGCGTTTTGGACCTTTGAAGTGTCGTTTGCCGGGGTATTTCGCGGGAATTCGCACTGGATCAAGATTAAAGATGTATTCGTCAGTTTTGGTAAACCATAAGATGACCTCATAGCGACCCGAGAACCGCTTTTTGCAGTGTAAACCGTGATTAAATCGCCAAATAATTCGATTCCGCAATTTTAAGTCAAAGTGTTTAAAAATTTCATAAAAATAAATATCAAGCGGAAAAACCTCACCTTTTTGGACGTAATTGCCAACTTGCCAACAGAGACTTCCAGTAAGGGCAAGTACCCGCTCTATTTCCGCAATTATAGGTTCCATATCTTTTAGATATAACGCTAAGGACGTTCTTTTTTCGTATTTTTTTCCTATGTTGTATGGCGGGGATGTGATGACGAGATCCACTGAACTTGATGGAATATTTTTGAGGAGGTCGTTACAATCCCCATCAAAGAGGACAACATCCACATCCGCGTGATATGTGTCTGAAACTGTAATCTGACGGGGTTCATTTAAGAAGACATCCGTCGTAAAGTCAGCTGTCTTACTACGAGAATCTTGGGATCCCATGTAAATCTCCTAAAAAAGATGTATCAATCGACAAAAACTACTTATAACCCAAGTTGCTACTTACAAGAATTTAGACAGGCACACTTCGTTTTTCACTGAAAACTGCCGAGGATCCAAGCATTTTGTAGCGTAAACTTTTAGTTTGCGCCCTGAGATGCACAATCTATGAAGATTATGCTACAGAGTGGCAACCTGCGTTATTTACTAAAGTTTGGACACTTGTAGCATAGCCTATTAGGCTGTGCATCCGTGTTCCTGATTTTTTCGCAAGGTTGTTCGCAAAAATCAAACCCGTAAGAAAAGAACCCAAGGACACCCTCTCGGACCACAGCCTAACAGGCTATGGTACAAAAGAGATGATCTGTTTAACAAACAATCTGGGACATCTGCAAAAATTGTCCAAAGTTTAGTATTCAATATAGACTAACAAATGATTTAGAGGATATCAATCCTGATTTGATTGCTGATAGTACTGCCCAAGGACTTCATTTGCCAGACTTCTGCCGTCCTCAATGACGTGAGCGGCGAAATCAAGCGTAACTTCGGTGACATTGTTCTCTTGTGCTCGCTGTTCAATGCGCGTCTGGGTGATATTCCGCATGAATCCAGCAGGTACTAAGTTCAAACGTTCAATGGCTTCTTGAGTCCATTGCACTGGACTCTTAAAACTTTGTCCGACCTCAGCAGCGTTCTGGGAGTCTGCTGTCTGTGACTGCACGGCCCTGAGTTCAGGGGCATCCTCACGCACAGCTGCGGCTTCACCCATACTGTCGTTAATGATCTCGGTTGCAAAGGCGTTGGTAATCGTCCCAATCTTTTGGGAACGTGCCGACTTCTCGATTCGCGCTTTGACGTTTCGGCGCATATAGCCGCGGGGTACACGACGAAGTGCTTTTTTCGCTTGTTCTGACCACTGGAGCCGCACACCATCAAATGTTTCCTCTTCCGCAGCACCACCTTCATCCACAGCGATATTTTGGAGTGAACCTTTATCCACCATCTGGAACCGTTCTGGCGCAGCACTACAGACGGGACACTGGACGGGTTGTTGGTTGTGGGCAGCGTAGCCGCATTCGCCACAAATGTACGTCTGCACGGCCTCGGATTCCAAGACTTTCTGCTCGGCGATTTCCTTTGCGACGCGTGTCAGTCTCTCAGAGGCACGCTGTGGCATAATTGCCTCCATCGCCTTGTCAATGACGCTTTCGGTGATGACCGAATGCCCGCGTTCGATGGCAAACCGATGAACAGCGGTCTTCGCGATACCTCGCACGAGAGGCGGGGCTTTCTCCATTCTATCCAACGCTTCCTGCGTCCAGACGAGTATTTCCTCTGCTTTCACATCAATCTGTGGGAAATAACGTTGACTGACTAAAAGCACATTACAAGGTGCCAGGCGTAAGAGGTTCTCAGCGGTGCTACCGATGTCCGCATCCTCTTCACAGTGAACTCCGATTCTGCCTAAAACCAGAAGCCACGGATTTGTCTTTCGGGTGTATTGTAAAATCTTTTCGTAGCCTTTCCCATCGAGCAGCGTAATTTTTAGATTGTAGCCGTGTTCTTCTTTTGCGATAGAGCGAGCAACCTCAAGATGCGACTGATAGATTTTTGCCAATCCGGTATCAATAACCTCTTCGTGAAGCTGCTCCTGTTCCTTAAATCTGAAAGTCCGTGCGGCACGTTCTGTTAGCACATTGACGACGGAATTGAAAACGATATAGTGAAGATAGGGATCGTAGACCCCAACGGCTTCGACCTGTTTGTTGAATTTCTGTCCGAGTTGGATAGCGGTTTTCAAGCCTGAGAAAGACTCCGGACTTCCATCAATACCGACGAGGATATTTCCCTCATGTGCTTCAATGGGGTCAAGGTCTCGAACAACGAGTGTGTCGGTATTAATACGGCGGACAACGCGCTCACAGACCCCGCCGATGAGACTATCCTTGACGGCACCCATACCGAGCGCGCCCATAATTACGAGATCGTAGTCGCTCGCCTTGATGTCCTCAACGAGTTTGATGTAGTGCTTGCCTTCGGGCATTTTCGCTTCAAATGGGATGTCAAGTTCGATGCACTTCTGCTTCATAACCTCCAGATAGGAATCGGAGATGAGTTGTAACCCCATGGTAATGAGCGTATCGTGAATTCGGCGTTGTTTTTCGAGTTCAACTTCGTCTTGGTACTCCTCTGGAAGGGTGTACTCCATCTGTTTAAAGCGGACATCGTGCATCTTTGCGGCGTAGACATGCGACCCCACCAATTGAGATCCGAACTTCTTCGCGAACGCTACCGCTAAGGCGATACTGGCATCCGAGTAGTCCGAATTGTCAACGGGTACGTAGATTTTTTTTATCATGTTTTTCCTCATTTTTTATTTTTTAGAAGAAAGGAACTCAATCTGCCTCGCTCTGTTCACGCGGTTTGTAGCGGGTCCCCAGAAAACCACCAAGTATATGAGCAATCAGTGTTGCGGGCCATAAATAAACCATTGCCGTCTGCCACTCCCAATCGAGGACAAAACGGCGGGCGACGATGTTAATGACGATCGGAATGTAAAGACACCGACTCCAAGGACGGCTTAATCTCTTAAAACGGACGCGAAAAAATCCGAACGGAAAGTGAACAAGAAAAGCGGCAACAGAGATTAAGAGGTTCACATCCATCACTTCTGTAGGAGTGTTTTAATGTCGCGCCGGAGGCGTAACATCGCCGGTTTACTCCGACTGTCATAGTGATCATAGATCTGCCCGTCCGATGCTACAAGAACAAACCGTGTACTATGAAGGATTTCACTTCCTTTGTGTCCGGCGGCTAAACTAAAACCGTCTTTCGCTAATTCGTAAATACCTTCCTTCTTGCCAGTGAGAAAGTACCAGCGTCTGTCATCCGCACCGTATTCTTTCGCATAGCGAGAGAGAACTTCTGAGGTATCCCGTTCAGGATCGACGGAGAAGGAAACGAAATAGACCGGGTCTGCGACGAATTCGGATTGGAGGCGCGCCATTTCCGAGGTCATTGCGGGGCAAATCGTTGGACAGTTAGTGAAGATAAAGTCTGCCACCCAAATTTTGCCCACCATATCCGATAACGCTAACGGCTTTCCCTGCTGATTGGTTAAACTAAAGTCAGGAACACTGACAGCAGTCTCTTTCGCTACCGTCGTCGTCTCCGGTTTGGTGTCATAGGCTGACCACAGAGTGGCACCTGCAATACCGAGAATGATAACACCCAACGCTACCCATATTAAGGTGCTTTTGTCGAGTCGGCGTTCAATTCTACTGGCATTACCGGTTTGTGTTTCCATATTCGGAGCCCAACCAGTCTGTTAGTGCGCTGATGTATCAACGACTTCTGTGGGTATTTCTATTCCGTCGAGCCTGTCCCCTGCGGTAAGGTCAGGCATCAGCATGATGACAAGAAAAACGCAAATAAGGAACGGCGTTATCACGATAGCTGCCAAAGTTTTCCGCTCAAACTTCAGATGCATGAAATAGATAGCGACCAAAGCGGCTTTAGAACTCGCCAACCCGATGAGCAGAATAGCCTTCAGCACAATCGAGTATTCCGGTATCGCCACAGCCACCTCAATAATGGTGAGTGCAAGAAGCCACCAGAAAATTTTAAAGTATTTTGGATGCTCTTTGTGTCCATTCTGTGCCATTTTTATTCCTCCTCTTACAATAGATAGATGAAGGTGAAGACCATAATCCAGATAAGATCGACGAAGTGCCAATAAAGCCCGACAATTTCCACTTCATGGTTAAACTCAGCCGTATACCGACCTGACCACCCATTTCTCAATATAACGATCAGATAAATGACCCCGCCTGTTACGTGCAATCCGTGGAATCCCGTGATGGCGTAGAAAGTTGGACCAAACAGCGTTGAGCCGCTAATCGCTGCACCTGACAACCCGTGGTCAGGAATACCGGTAAGCGTCAACCCATGGTGAATCAGATGGTACCATTCATAAGCCTGTAGTCCGAGAAAGATGAATCCACCTAAAATTGTCAACCCCAGAAAATCGCACATCCTTCCAACATTGCCGTTCTGAATAGACTCCAATGCCTTCACCATAGTGACACTGCTGCATATCAGCAGGAATGTCATAAACGCGGTCAGGTTAATGCCGAGGATCTCGTCGGGTGGGACCCAACCGACGATACCGGCACCTGCCCGAACCGCCGCATAAGCCGCCAGCAAGGCACCAAAGGACATGGTATCCCCGACGAGGAAGACCCACATGCCGAGTTTGCCAAGACTGTCCGGCGTAAGCGAAGGTTCGTATATGTCTTCAGTGTGATCTAAAGTGGTAGCGTGTTCCACTATATTTAACTCCTTTATTCATTATTAGTTGTCAGTTGTCGGTTGTTAGTTGTTAGTTAAGGAGATTTCTGATGCGTAGCATACTTTTCTTTAACCCACTACCGATGACCGATAACTTATAACCATTCCAATGTAAGAAAATCGTGCCGCCGACGAGCCCGAAAACCGTAAACGGCATCGCCATCATGAAAAGAATGCTCCAATTAAAACCTTTATTAATAGGATCGTCAAGATTTTTACAGCCCGGACATGCCTCAAGATATGTCGGGACTATGAGCATGACGAGTATCAAGATGGAAGTCCATAGAAAAAACCTTTTCATTTTTAGTCTTCCTTTCACGACCTCTATAAGAGATATACTAACACGTAAAGAATCGGCCAGAGCGCGACAACAAAAATCCAATAGATGGTGCAGGTATCAACGCCGACGTAACGTTCGGCAGAGAAACGCCCTGCGACCGCCATACCGTAAACGACCAGTAGCCATATAACAGCCGTTAGCACATGAAGTGCATGGCATCCAATGAGTACATAAAAAATACCGCCGTATACACCCGATTGGAGCGTAAGCCCATTCCGAATGAGTTGCACCCATTCACTGCCCTGTACACCGAGAAATAGGACTCCCAACACACCTGTGATGAGAAGCCAACGCCGAAGCTGCTTCACCTGATCCCGCTGAATCGCACGATGCGCTTGGAACATTGTGTAAGCACTCAATAGCAGCAATGCAGTATTGATGCCGGTTATGACGCGTGGGAGCTCAATCCCGATATGCGACGGCGGGGGCCAGGTAACATTTCCGACCCGAAACACGAGAAATGCCCCGATGAGTCCCGAGAACAACATCGTCTCTGCACCGAGTAGGACTAAAACGGCTAATCGTGCGTTGCTTAGGGGTGGATGTTCACGAACTTCAACGTTATTCTGCGCCATTTTCACGTACCCGTCTCTTTACAATCCGAAGGACAATTTCAATGACCGCCACGAGAACAAGAAACGCCCCAATGATCCCCAGAACTGGCGTTTTAATGCTTTCCATCGCGCCTTCAACAGTAGGCGGTACTTTGCTACCCGTAATCATTACCCGCGTTGCGATGATAAATAGCGCAACAAATAGCAGAGATAAAATAATACCAAGGCGACGATTTCGTTTGCGATGCTCTGGCGCGTTCATTTTATGTCAATTCCTAAATTTTATCCAATGCCATCGTGATAAATACCACCGGCAGATAGAGCAGTGAGGCGTACAACACATAACGTGCGGCTTTCACCGAGCGTGTACGCGACAAATAGATACCAACTCCCAGAAACGCCAATCCAGATACCAGTGCCGTAAAGAAATAGATGCTACCAGCAACACCGTACGACGTCGGTAATAAACCTATGCCGAGGAGTGCGACGCAATTCACCACAATTTGACGACACGTACTCGCGCCATCGGGATGAATGACCGGTAATAGACGGAATCCGGCTTTTGCGTAATCCTCACGATAGATATAAGCGATTGCGAGCGAGTGTGGTAGTTGCCACAAAAAGAGTATCGTAAAGAGCACCCACGCTTCACCTGTCAACGAACCACGTGCCGCGACCCAACCGACCACAGGCGGAAGCGCGCCCGGCACTGCACCAATGAGCGTACACAACGAGGTCTTCCGTTTAAGCGGCGTATAGAGAAACAGGTAACTCACAACTATCAGCGAGATAACAAAGCCGCTCAGGACGTTGACAATAAACGTCAGATAAAGCATCCCGCTACCCGTAAAAACAGCCCCAATAAGCAGTGCTGTCAACGGACCCATCCTACCATCAGGGATTGGTCTTTCCTGTGTCCGTTCCATCAGTGCGTCCGCATCGCGTTCAAGGTATTGGTTAAGCCCTAAGACCCCCGCTGCTGTTAATCCTGCACCGATCAGCGTATGCAAGCACCGAAGCCACTCGAAAGTCCGTGCACCGAGATAGAAACCTGCAGCGGTGGTAATGAGTATCATCACGACCAGTCGCGGTTTGCTGAGTTCAATCACATCGGCGATGCGCTGCACAAAAGTTGCATGCTTGGACGATGGATTTGCTGTATTACTACTCTCTGGTAATGTCGCTGTTGTTGAACGCATGTTTTAAACTATTAAATCTGGTCACTATTAGGGCTATTCAGTTTCCCATATTTCAAATTCATTGGTTCGTAGTGGGGCAATTGATTGCCCCTTGTATGCCCTTCAGAACGTGCGATGAATCGCACTACTACAAACAGACTTACTCTGTAAGCAGTGCATTACTCGCGGGTGCCCTGACAGCTACTGAGGCCTCGGTGAATCTGTAAATCTTCAGGGTCAAGACAAAACTACTCACTAACATAAGGGCACCGACTGCGACGTGCGCGGTCGTGATTGTCACCGTGAGCCCAGTTGCGAACGTTTCTCCCAAAGCCGTAAGTTTCGCGAAGAACGCCCCAGTGCCGAGCATCAACTGGACCGCCAGCAGTCCGAGTAGTCCGAATACCATTGATGCAGCACTCTTCTGTGTCTCATCATTTGTGCCAAGGATACGCCTCGCCAACAAGAAGATATGTAGTGTGACCAAGAAGGCAAAAAGTAGATGCATATCAAGTCTGCTTCCGGTATGTCGTAAAACCGCTCCAAAGATGAGTTGCACATAGATGAGGCATGTCGTAATCAGGCTTAACCGTCTCAATTTCTGTGCTGCAACGATTGGGGCTGCAGGCTTCTCTTGCCACCAGTCGCGAGAAGTGAACCACGCAATCCCACAGAGGAGCGCGAAAAACGCTTGTGCGAGACAGGCGTGTACGATTGCGAAGTTGCGATTAATCTGCGTGACTCGAAGTCCACCGAGAACGCCTTGTACAACGACGGCGATGAGTGCAATGAGTCCGAGCCATTTCAGCCACTTACGGGAATCTCTTGCCAATATGAAGACTAACAACCCAACAGTTAATATCCCAACGAGGGATCCCATGAGGCGATGGCTATGTTCATACAGAATGCCGCCTACCATTTCCGACAACGGATAGAGGAACATATTGTACCCGAAGGTTGTTGGCCAATCGGGTACAGCCAATCCAGAGTCGGTGCTTGTAACGATCCCGCCGATAACAATCAGTAAGAACGTCGCGCCTGCGGTGAGGCGTGCCAATCTGTGTAGCCACGGACTATAGCTCACGTGTTGCTCCATGCCATATTCCCAGAAAACAAAAAATGGAAGATTCTTGGTTGGAAGGTCGGAAGAATGGGAGGTTGGTATGCCCATTCTTCCATTCTTCCATTCTTCCTTGATATCTTCTCTTAGTCTCCGCCTGTTGCGGGTGCATGTTCAGGTCGTGCTTGTGGAATCCAATCATCTTCTTCATCCGGGACGCTATATTCATAGGGACCGCGGTAGACAGTCGGAATTTGCCCGAAGTTGCCGTGTGGTACGGGTGTCGGTGCTTCCCACTCCAGTGTATTGACGTGCCACGGATTCTGTTCGGCGACTTTTCCTTTGTACATGCTCCAGAAGAAGTTAAAGACGAGTATCAATTGTGCGAAACCGAGCGTGAACGCACTCATCGTGATAAAGATGTTCATGCCCTCAAAGCCTTGGAGGAACTCGTACTGCATCGGGTTGGAGATGCGTCGCATGTGCCCACCTACACCGAGAATATGCATCGGGAAGAATGTGCAGTTGAACGCGACAAAAGTCAACCAGAAGTGAATTTTGGATAGCACATCGTTCATGTACCGCCCGTACATTTTCGGGAACCAGAAGATGATACCGCCGAAAATAGCGAACAGGCTTCCGCCGAACACAACGTAGTGAATATGCGCCACAATGTAGTAGGTATCGTGGATGAAGATGTCAACTGGCGTGTTTGCCATGTAGATACCGCTCAAGCCACCAATCACAAACATAGAGACGAAAGCGATACCGTGGAGCATCGGGGTTGTGAACCGGATGGAGCCTTTGAACATCGTGCCGAGCCAGTTAAATGTTTTGATAGCCGATGGCACAGCAATAAGCATCGTTGTTGTCATGAAGATAGAGCCGAGTCCGGGTCGCATGCCGCTCTGGAACATGTGGTGTCCCCAGACGATCCATCCCAAAAAGGCGATGGCAATCATAGCGTAGACCATCGAACGGTATCCGAAGATCGGTTTCCGTGAAAAGACAGCAATTAGCTCAGAAGCGATACCCATACCCGGTAAGATGAGGATATAGACCTCAGGGTGTCCGAAGAACCAGAAAAGGTGCTGCCACAGGAGCGGGTCGCCGCCACCTTCCGCCGTAGGCGTAAAAAACGTTGTCCCTGCAAGCCTATCAAAGACGAGCAGCACAATTGCGGACGAGAGTACGGGGAAAGCGAGTAGCAACAAGATTGCAACGATGAAAAGCGACCAAATCACCAAAGGCATCCGGAAAAATGTCATTCCCGGTGCGCGCATATTGATAATCGTGGTGATATAATTAATAGATCCGACGAGCGAAGAAAGCCCCTGAACAAACAGACTCAACCCCCAGAGGATTTGTCCCCATTCCACCCCCGTCCACTGCGCATCAGAAGAGAGCGGTGCATAGCCTGTCCATCCCGCTGCGGCGTGTCCACCCGGTACAAAGAATCCAATTGTCATGAGGACTGCGGCGAGGACTGCAAACCAAAAAGAGAGCATGTTGAGGATCGGAAACGCCATGTCGCGCGTTCCAATCATCAAGGGGATTAGGAAGTTTCCGAAGGCACCCACTAAAATTGGGACAACGACGAAAAATACCATAATAGTGGCGTGCATCGTGAACAGCATATTGTAAAATGCGGGTTCGATAACACCGTTGGGCATATTGACTTCAAGCCATTCCTCTTTCTCGGACTCATAGATGCGCTCCCACATCCTGTCGGCACCTGTGACGATTTCACCTTCCTCCATGTATTGTGTGGAAGCCCCGATAATCGGGAGCGGTCTTTCGGGATAGGCGAGCTGCCATCTAAAGAGGAGTGCCAACCCGCCACCGAGGAAGAACATAATCAGTCCATAGATAAGGAACTGTTTACCGATCGTCTTGTGGTCGAGTGAAAAAATGTATTTGCGAATAAAACTTTCTTCGTGATGGTGTGAAGTATGTTCATTATCGTGCATATTTATTGTTCTCCTTGCGCCTACTGAGGCCATCTTTCTTGTAGCCAGGCATCGTAGTCCGTTTGCGCATGCACATTGAGGTATCCCAGCATTCCAGAATGTCCGAATCCACAGAGTTCAGCACATGGAATTTCATAGCGTCCTGCCTTTATCGCCTCAAACCAGACATCAATAAACCGACCGGGCAATGCGTCTTGTTTGAGCCTTAATTCCGGCACAAAAAAACTGTGAATGACATCCACAGCGGTTAACCGGATATGCACGACCGCGTTGACAGGTACATGCAGCTCATTTTCCAATGTCAAGTCATCATCCGTACCAAATTCGTTATCGGGTCCAGGGTACGTCATATCCCAGTTGAACTGTTTTCCGCTAACTTGAACGACAACATCTGGATTCTCAGGAAATTGTGTGGGCGACTTAATATTATTCCACTGTGGGTAACTGAACATTGCAAGCCCAAAGACAATCACAGTCGTAGCAGCTGTCCAAGTGATTTCAAGCGTTGTGCTGCCTTCGATGTATTCCGCCTTATGACCTTCCCGATGGCGATATTTAATCAGGAAAACAATAAGGGTTCCAATCACAAGGATTAGTGTAACGAGCGTAATGTAATAAATTGCGTAAAAGAGGTTATCAACGCCTTGCCCGAACGTTGATACGTTATCAGGGAGCCATCGAAGCATTCAGTCCTCCTTTTAATGGCTATCGGCAATCAGGTCGCTGCGCTTTCGGCTTCCAGTAAAGAGGTTCCTGATAAACCGGAGTCCTCTTTACTGACGGCTGACTGCTATTTAATTCGTTTGTGTAGACGCGATAAGCGTTGCTCCTACGTACGTCAAAATACAAAATAGACTGGTAATCAGCATAGAGAGTATCCAAGATGGTCCGTCTCCAAATGCTTTTACAGTGGTGTCAAGGTAGAGGCTGTGCCGAAAGGCTGCGAGCCCATACGTTAGTGGATTGAATTTCATTGTCCATGCTAACCAACCGGGGACACCCGTACTCGGAAAAAACGCGCCGGAAAGGAGCCATATCGGAATTAGCAGGAGATTCATAATTGCATGGAACCCTTGCGTCGAGTCCATCCGCCACGCGATAAGCAGTCCCAAGTTTGTCAAGCCAAACGCTAAAAGCGTCATCACGCCGAGGGTGATAAAGAGCGATGCCACACCGAATCGAATGCCTGTTATGGGTGCGAGTATTAGGAGCAGCACGCCTTGTAAGAGGGCTAACGTTGTCCCCCCTAACGCTTGGGCAAGGACAATCCGCCACCTTGGGACAGGAGCGACGAGTACACCTTGCAAGAAGCCTTCACGTCGATCATTTACGACAGAAATTGTAGCGAAAATGGACGTAAAAAGCAAGACTAAAACGACGATACCCGGATAAAAGTATTCGATATAACCGGGTCCACTCACGACACCAGAAGGTTGAAAAGAAGCGCTCAAGCCGCTACCGATGAGAATCCAAAACACCAAGGGTTGTGCGATAGCACTGAAGAGCCGACTCCGTTGTCGATAAAACCTGATGATTTCGCGCCACCATATCGTTGCAATCGGTCTCATTAGCAGTCAGCAGTCAGCAGTCAGCGGTCAGCAAAGCGGCATTTAGTGTTGAAGATCCGTCTTTCAACTGATGGCTGATAGCCGATAGCCATTCCTCTATACGAATGGGTTTCCGGTCAACTTTATGAATACGTCCTCCAATGTCGGTTTTCCGAATCGCACTGTCCGAATCTCATTTGGAAATGCGGCAACGACATCTCGAACGAATTCATGTCCTCGTTCACATTCCACACGGAGGTGGTCGCCCGTTAACACCGGTGAAACGCCGAACTTTTGGGCAATTGCGGTGGAGAGAGTTTCGTTAGATTCACTCTCTATGAGAATAACATCACCACCGACTTGCGCCTTGAGTTCATCAGGTGCTCCGATAGCGACCAAGCTGCCGTTATTCAAGATACCGACCCGGTTGCAAGCCTCCGCATCATCCAACAGATGCGTTGTGAGGAGAACGAGGATATCTTCCGTATCTGCAAGCGCGCGGAGATCGTCGTTGAGCTGCCTACGGACAGTTACATCCAATCCACTGGTCGGCTCGTCAAGGAGCAGTACACGTGGGGAATGGAGCATGGCTTTTGCAATTTCGACCCGCCTTTGCAAACCGCCAGATAGGACTTCAACGCGGTCTGCTGCCCTGTCGGAGACATTGACCCTTTCAAGGAGTTCAACAATCCGACAGTTCAGGGTTTTACCCGAGCGTCCATAGAGATGCCCGTGATGCCGTAAATTCTCAGTGACAGTGAGTTTGACATCTAATCCCGGATGCTGAAAAACAACACCTAAGAGGTGGCGAATTGCCTTTACTTCGGTGCTTAAATCATATCCGAGAATCCGAACGGTGCCGGATGTTACCGGTATGAGTGTGGAAAGGATCCTAAAAAGGGTTGTTTTCCCACTTCCGTTTGGTCCGAGGAGTCCAAAAATTTCGCCAGCAGACACACTAAAACTCACATTATTAAGTGCGCGTCGTGTCTGATAGGTATGCGAAAGATTTTCGACCTCAAGTCTGTTTTTCACTTCTGAAGTTGGCGCGCTTTGTAAGCGCGCCTAAGAATAATTCACAACAGCGTGATGTGTGCAAATTTATTTTAATTTGAGTGCGAAATCTTGCGTGACAGTGCCACCCGCCTCTACAGTAACAGAAACAGGTGCTGCGCTATTCGTGCCACAAGCCTCATGCCAATAACCGAGTTTATAGGTGCCTGCGGGAACATCTTCAAGCGTGAACTCACCCTTTTCGTTCGTCACAGCGAAATACGGATGCGGTACGTAGGCAATCCAAGCGGACATCCAACCGTGAATGTCGCATTTTACCGACACAGGACCTTCCGCTTTCTTTACTGCGGCGAGAGGCATTCTCCGACGGTTTTTCGTCTGCTGTTTGTTAACCGGTTTGTTGACGCTACTGAAGATATGGACGTTGTGATTAACTCTATCGTTGTTGAGCATCGTTAACCGTACACCGAGCGGAACAATCTGGACATGCGGCGTGAATTTACAACCCTTTTGGTCCATTTCCAGTTTGGTAGCCTTGTCGAAATCTTTACCTTGCGAAATATCCATAAGATAAACGACGGTATTTTTTAGAACGTTGCCTTCACCGACAACCAGAGATTCATCGTACTTTTCGGTGGCGGCACAGACCTCTTGGTCCTTGGTGATTTCGAGCATTTTCATTTCAGGTACGTCTCCCTCAAACTTCACGACGCCGCTAATTGTGCCGCCATTGCTGACGCTCGAAGCGGTATAGGCATCTGGAAATACTAACATTTCCACTTCCGCATCGCCATCAGCCGCAAAAGCAGTACCGACATAACAGCACACGAGAAGTATCGCGAGACTTGCTAACAGATAGGTTTTCATTTTTTCTCCTTTATTTGTAGTTATCAGTTGTCAGTTACCAGTTGTTAGGTAAAGCCCTTTTCGTCTTGAACACTGATAACTGAGAATTGACTATTTGTTATCTATTTTCACTTACGAATTTCGCCGCTGCACGGCTGCGCGTAAACCAAGAAGCAATCCGAAAGAAAGAATTGCGATCAAAGGCGGATAAACGAATCGCCTTGAAGAGGGGACGGGTTCAAGAACGAAAGTATACCAACTCGTTATCGTCCGCTTTGTGTCAACGTCCCCGTTTGAACCATCCCAAGCAGAAAAGGCGATCGGGACAAAAACACCGGGATCAAGTTGTAAGTCTTTCTTGTCTTCGGTCTTCAAAGCACGTTTCACCCACAATTTATATTGACCGTCCGTGTAAGCACTTTTCACCTGCAGGTCGGCTTGGACTTCCTGGACCTCAGCACTGCTGATCCCCTTAGCTGTCAGCTCCGTTACCTGCTCAGGTGCGGAGGCTTTCCAGTGCCAGAGATAGACAGGGAGTCTACCGCCCCCTAAGAAATAAGGTTTCGGTGCGGTCGGTCCTTGTGGCACTTTAACAGGAAATTGGATTGCCAGCGCGTCTTCAAGGGTCTCACCTGTTTCCTCGTCTATTTCGTCAGTCGTATATGTTCGGTCGTCCCATATAAAGAGGAAGGCAACCTCTGTATCGTTATAAAACGATTTGACGTTTATGGCATCAATTGTCGGGTTAAACTGCCGAGGTTCAACGATGATTTGCCCAACGAGTGGAAAATAGCTGGCTTCGGACGTTTCCCAAACGGTATCATCAATTGTAGGCAATTCACCTTGAACATATTGCGATCGGAGTACGTTATTGCCAATCGCAGATTCCGGACGTTCTTCAGGCATAAGCGACTTCACATAGTTCGCCAGATGCCAACTCTTTTCATAAACGACCTTCATTGCGTTGTCATACATCTGCTGTTCCGCTGCGGTCAACTCTGTGCCTTCGGCTCGAGTGAGAGCGACGTTAACAGCCTCATCCATCTTTTCATAAAGCTGCCCGGATTCCTCCTCCTCCGCCTCAGTCATTTCATCTTTGTTCTCTAATTCAATGAGGCGGTCAGACTCACCTCCCGTTAGTCCGAAATTCAGGAAACTATCGCCTTCAAAGGCAGGCATTGGTGAACCGGCGATCCCGCCGATGAACCGTTTGAAGATGTCTTCGGCATCAGAACCACCCCGATAAGTCCAACCTTGCGTAAGATTTGCGGGCCAGGTTTGGAAATTCCAAGCATCTGTC
Source organism: Candidatus Poribacteria bacterium (assembly GCA_028820845.1). Taxonomy (NCBI): domain Bacteria; phylum Candidatus Poribacteria; species Candidatus Poribacteria bacterium. The sequence goes on along the minus strand of JAPPII010000013.1, from coordinate 110,730 downwards.
AGTGTAGGCGCAGATGTGCCATCCCCACGTCCGATGTTACCGTGGCATTCCACACAACCGAGTTCTGTGTAAAGTCCTTTTCCAATCTCAACACTTTCTTGAGAATAGGGTATTTTCCCTTCCAAGCTAATTTCTCGGGGCGGTGCCTCACGTTCTTTAAATCCACCGTGAAATGTTTTAATATAAGCGACGACTTCCCAGCGATCATTAGCACTTAGAGCAGTTTCCCATCCGGGCATTGACGAACCCGGCATCCCTTCGGTAATAATATCGAAGAGATCCTGGTCAGTCGGAAGTTCCCCGCTTTCTGTAGAACGGATTTTATACAAGCCACGTGTGAAATCTCTGGGTTGCGGGAGCAAATTTTCAGCAGCGGCACCGTCGCCTCGACCTTCCGTGCCGTGGCAGTGTGCGCAGCTTTGCTCATAGACTTCTTTTCCTTTCTCGGAAGCCTCCGGCGCGTTCTGCGCGTCCACCACCGTAAGTATGGAGAACACTCCTAAAATCAGAAACAACACAACCGCAGCAAACCGACAACGGAGGTTTGCGGATCTGAAGTAAAGAACGTTGTCTAACCAACCGTGTGATTTAACGCTTTGCGTCAGACAAAAGATCATTTTTAGTGTGCCTCCCCAAAGGTACGGAATTGATAACCGGTGTAGTCAGACAGAAAGAGGATAACATCCCAAATTTCCTCCTTCGTCAAGTGGTCTTCCCAAATAGGCATTGCGGAATCCCAAGGCGTTCCAGCTGCGGGTAGCCCGGGTCCACCTTTGGCAATTCGCCAAAAGAAGAAAGATTCTTGGAAGTTAGGAATAATGCCCGGGTCTTGGAAATTAGCGGGTAGCGGCTGGAGATACGAGGCAAAATGTCCTTGCCCATCGAGATGATCTCCGTGGCAGGGGAAACAATTCTGATGATAGACGCGTCTTCCATTCTCGACGTGTGCCTTGAACGCCTCCGGATCGTCCTTTTCATAGTGCCGGAAGGGGTTCACGACATCTTGCATCGTGCCAATGACTTCATCTTTGTACGTTAATTCAAGGGGCGGCGATGGATGTGCGTCCCGCGGGCTTCCAGGCGGATTCGCGCGCTGGGCGATAATCGAGTAGGTATAGCCGAGCAGGAACAGCGGGATTAACACAGCGATAACGCGTCGGCGGAGCCGCCGTCTGTCATCGACCAGGGTTTCATGGATTGGCCGCAAGAACTCCCGAAAGAGCGAGTCTTCAACGGAGATATGCACCAAGATCGCGATGATAACCAACCCCATATACATCGCAACCACGCTACCCGGTATCGGTACGGATATGAGACCCCCAACGACAAATTCCAGAAAGACCCAAGAAGCGACCAGAATTATGAGACATATTGTAAAGAGCGACAATCTTTTCATTTTTTTAATTTTTAACTATTTGTTTAGTGTAAAAATAAATTATTCGGCGGAAGCGTCATCTGTCTCTGCTGGTGCTTCTTCCGCTGTGGCACCAGTGAGTGTGCTTAAGAAAGAGAGCAAATTGGTCATATCCGATACAGATAGCAGGAGCGGGAAGTTCTCAGGCATCGGTGAAGTAATCAGTAATTTTTTCCCAGAGGCGCGGGTAAAGGTAACTTCCTCAAGATCAAACGTATCGAATATCTCTTCACTTCCATCAACGATTAGGACGATTTCGTCATCGTCCATTGTGCCAGAAACGTGCTCACCAACAATTTCGTCACCATCAAAAGTGACAACGGTCATCATACTTTTGACATCCGTTTTAGAAAACGTTTTATCTTCGTCGTTTACTTTAAGAGTCACCGTCTCGTCAGTTTCAGAAACGATTTCCCCTGTTACCGGCGCCTCCGCATCCGCGGGTGTTAGCGTCAAGGTCAAATACCCTTTCGCTTGTAGATTGCTGAGTTCTTCAATTGGCTCCTCATCAAGATCGCTCAGTAAAATCGTGTGTTCTTCTTCCACGCCATCGGCAGTTTTCGTTCGAACGACGATCTGTTCGGTATCTTGCGAGACGAGCGTGCCTTGGTAGGTTATTCCGTTGGCGCGGACGGTGACCGCACCGTAACCACTCACAATTTGTGCGGCCGGCAGTAAGACTGACTCCTCAAGATACCGCATATCGTTAAAAGCAGCAATTTCGGAGAGGTCCGGGGCAGTGACAACTTCAAAGTCGGTCGTTGTTTCACCCGCTGCCGGACTTTCTATACCTTGAACCGCATGACACGAGATACACGCTGCACTCACAAAAACTTTTTTGCCGAGTTCGGGGTCGCCTGTAAGCAATGGCGGAAGTGCGGCGGCGGCTACTGCGGTGTCCGCCCTATCTATAGGCTCCTCAAATGGCGTCGGATCAATTTCGCCACCTTGACTCTGAAGGTAGGCAATAACGGCTTCAATCTCTAATTTAGAGAGCGCAATCGGCGCTTTCCAAACCGGCGGCATAATCTTGCCGTATCCGGTGACGAGATATTTTTCGGGTTCATAAAGCGACTCGATGAGATAGTCTTTTGCTGCCATGCCGGGGACGCGGTTTGCTGCGGTAATACCGATGTCCGTGAGATCCGGACATCTCCCAGGTGGTGCGGAGGGATCAACGGTATGACAGGCAGCACACTGCCCTTTGCCGTTAAAGACTAAGGCACCCTGTTCAGCAACTGCATCGGGGTCGCTCCAATCCAATTCAGTCAGGCTCACTGCTGTGGAACTTTCTGGCACAAGGCTTGCCACAAAAGCATAAAACCATATTACAGCAAGCGAGAACGTCAATAATTTCATGACGTTGGACCACAAGACGATGTTTAGAACCACCGAGATGAGGAACCACGCTGACCAAGGGAGCAAATTCTCCGAGGCAATTGGAAACGCAGATGCTCCAGCAATATAGGCGATGAAACTCACCACCATTAAGATTAGACTCGCGATTTTTATGAGCGTGTTCTTTGACATTTTTTAAACTATTACCTCTATGGCACTGTTCCACTTTATTGTTTCACGCTAATCATCACTTTCAGCAGCAACAACCGCTTCAGCGATAGCTGCCTTTTCTTCCTTCTTCTTTTCGCCCCACAAACCGAGCCAGAAGATAAATCCGACGAGGGCAAAGAAAGCGACCATGATAATCGCTACGATATTCACCGCTTCACTGAGGAGCGGCGTAAACGCGTCAGCGGATGTATCTTGCATAACTCCAAAGATATGCCACGCTTCTCGCAGACCCGATCGGGCATAACCCATGAGTCCCATAAGCGATGTAAATGTAATTGCGAGGAGGATCAAGACGTATTGTGAACGGTCTGTCATCTCTCCCCACTGAATGGTGCCGGATGTGGTTGCTTTGCGGTACATGAAGATGTCAACGACAGTAACAACCGCCATAACGGCAAGGGCAACCAGAACCTGATAGGGTGTTAGTACGTTGACGCGCAAGTCCGTTGGAACGGTAAATCCGACGATACCGATAACGACAATTGAGACAGTCGCGAGGAAGAAGATCGAAGAGATAGCGATATTCCCAACTTTTCCCCAACTCGCTGTTGGTGTCTTTCCGGAACGGCGATAAAACAGGAAACTCAAGAAAGTCGTAAGGATAATGATATTAACAGCCGTATTTTTGGCGGTCATCAACCCAAAGAGTCCGAGGTGTGGATGGTTTGCCCCGCCCATTGCGCTCAGTTCACTGGCAGTTGAGATTTTAGAGAGTGTGCGGGGTGTCATCCAGATTGCGACACAGATGACAATAATCGTAATCATGTACGGACGATAGCGCGCATAGATTTCCGCACCATCAATCCTTCCCATGCCTGACCAGAGATAGTAATTCGCGCCAATGAAAAGCACACCAATCATCACTGCCTGAATGATAAATAACCACGAAAATAGGCTTCCCATCATGTTAATGCCCATCGTGTTATTGAACATGTAGATTTCCCGACCGAGCCAATAGCCGAGGAAAGGCAGCGGTATGAGTCCACAAAGTGCGATAAAGTTGCCGGTATATCCCATCCAATCGTAATGCGCTTTGTCCTCTTTGGTCTTCGCGACGAGGAATCGGAACGCCGCATAAGCAGCGACAATAGAACCGCCGAAGGCAATGTTCCCAACGAGTCGATGGATGTTGATGGGCATCCACGTAAAGTTGTTGACGGCATCCCAAACGGTTCCCATGAACTCCCCTGTTGTCTCGTTATGGAGGGGTACCATTGTATGGCTTGTAACACCCTCCATGGCACTTTCAGGTGTTAGTGCTGGGTCAGCAGCCAACCGCTCTTCTATCCAAGACTTCCTTCGTCCTTCAGAGAGTACGCCGTATTGGGTTGCCGGGCTGGTTTGGTAACTCAGCCATGCGTTAGAGACAAACATAATCGCAGTGCCGAAAACATTGAGAAGTACACCGAGGAAAAGATGCCACCCTTTATGCCGTCCCTGCATCTTATCCCATCCGTAGGAGTAGAGGTAAAGCGTAAAAGTTTCGCCGAAGAACAGAACGACATAAAAGATCATCGTCGGTCCAAATATACCACTGAGTTTCGACATCACCTTCGGATAACACCATATCAGTATGAAGACGAGTACACCACCGAGTAAGGCAGTTGTCGAAAACGCGCCCATACAGAGTTTAATAAACTCTTGTGCCATCCGGTCGTATCGCATGTCCTTCGTCTTCCAGCCGATAAATTCAATGATAACGGCAAACATTGGGACACCGAGAATAAAGGATCCGAATAAGAGGTGGAGCTGCGCAGCGATCCATGCCGCATTCCGGCTGCCAATTTTTGGGAAGGGACGATATTCTGCCTCGGTTGCGTCTTGGGCAAACACGGGTGCAATCGCCAAGAAGACATAAACAACGAGGACGCAGCCAAGTATGAGATAGAGGTTCTTTTTTGATACTTTCATTTTTTATGGCTTATGGCTCATGGCTAATAGCGAATGGCAAATAGTAAAGAAAGGAGGTGTCTGATAACCCGAGAGTCTCTTTGCTAACAGCCAACTGCCAATAGCCAATAGCCAATTATCTTGCGCGTTTCTTAAAATCAGCACTTGTAAAGTTTACAGCAATATCACCACTCGCTGGGACTTCAATCGTCTTGTTTGCTGAACCGAGTTCTTCATGCCATGCAATGACACGGACCCGACCGGCGGGAACATCAGCGATCGAATAATTACCGGTATCTGCGGATTTCTCATAGTCATCCGAACTCATCCAAGCACCGTCAGCATTTTTGTAACCTGTGACCGTGAAAAAGTTGCTTGGGACAGCAACAATATAACCTGTCATCCAAGCATGAATATCGCAAGTGAATTTAATCTCTTCAGCTTTCTCGATTTTGTGCGGAATGATTTTGCCGGGCTGCGGAATCTGATAGTTTATAGCTTCATTCTTTGTCGCATGGGAATGGACGTTGTGTGCGATCGGATCGCTGGATGTCAGGTCAACAGTAGAACCTGCAACAACCGCCAGAACGTGCGGGTAATAAGCGCATCCCTTTTGGTCCATCACGGGATTCTTCTCCGGAATGGTAACTTTTGCGCCACGGACGCGTGCATAAAGGACGACGTTCTTGATACCTTTGCCCTTTGAGACAACGAGTGCTTCGGATTTTGTGCCTGTTACAGCGTCAATGCAATGCTGGTCCTTAGTCGCCGTTAAAGCGGGACGTGCGGGGGCATCGCCATCATACATAACGGTCCCCGTGATAGTACCGGCGAATGCAGTACTTGCAAGCATTGCGCACAAAACCAGGCTCACTAAAACTTTCATAATTTGGCTTCTCCTTATAAGGTTTAAATTTGTCCTGCAATATATTAACATTACAGAATTTCAGATTTCAACTAAAAAGACATAAACTTTTCCAGAGCAAGTTTTGGCTTATGGGCGCGTCAAAAAGCAGACGTTTGTAAGTTAATTAAGGACGAAATGTCTCCTTGATATAGTCAAGGATTTCCCGTTGCTCTTCATCACTGAGGTAGTAGTAGAACGCTGGCATATCGTCCTTTCCTGCGTTGATACTCTCTAGCAGTTGCTCATCGTCGTGCATTTCCCAGAGACTGTTATCAGTTAGGTCTGCCGGATCCAACTTTTTGAAACGACCAATACGGCCACTACCTTGTCCATTGTTTCCGTGGCAGCCCGCACAGTATCGGGCGTATTTGTATTCGACCGCCGATTGATACTTCGTACTCGGATCGATCTGATTGCCCAACCAAATTAACCCGTTGAGCCAGATAGCAATCATGACGATAACAACGGCAAGATGTTTCATTTTTTTATAGCGGTTTGTTACTGGCTATCTGCTCTTATGTCTTGCTAATTGCGAACCGCGAACCGCTAATCGCTACCCAAGGATATGAGGTACTCACGCACGAGTCGAATCTGTTCTTCAGCGTCATTGCCAGCATAACCATCAAGCGGCATATACTGGCCACCGACGAGGGGCCACGCCTGCGGCATTGCTGTTCCCGGTTGGAACGATTGGGGATCCTTCATCCAGTCAATAAGCCAGTCCGCTTTGAGTCGTTCCTTCGCCAAGGCGAGATCCGGTCGTCCTGCCTTATCGCTCCCTTCAGGAATAACTTCGCCCTGTGAAGGGTGACAGGAGATACACTGGAGTGCGTCAAAAATCTGTTTACCGACCCGCAATTCAGCAGTTGTTGGCGTCGGCACTTCAAGCGTCTCGTATGGGAACGGTTCATCATCAAGCGCAGAGAAATATTTAACGAGCGTTGTCGCTTCATCATCCGAGAGCTCAAATGTCGGCATTTTGACTTTCAGTCCGTAACGGACCTCCGATGGCACTTTAAGGAACGCGAACAACCAATCTGGATAGGTTCTGGCACCTTGCGCCTTCAAGGGTGGCGGTGCGAACTGCTTAGCGTTTGTTTCATTCAATCCCTCGTGTGCGACGATAACATCAACATAATCGCCACCCGCGCCTTCAATCACATGGCATCCGGTGCAGTTATATTTTTTCACGAGCCGTCTACCCGCATCAATGCGGTTGAGTTTCTCAGATCGGTTATGGATATAACTGAGCGGGTACTGCTCCGGCTGAAAACTCTTCAAAAGGACAGCAAGTGCTTTTGCATCTTCATCGTTAACCTGAAAAACAGGCATACGAGAGACAATACGTCGGGTTTGATAACGCCGCGGGTCGGTCACTTTCCCAAGCGTCCACCCCGTCCAGCTGTGTTCAATGTCAACCGTGTCCCCGAAATCAAGCTCATCAACCATCTTTGCCCCAAATTCGCCGAGGTCAGCCCCGACTTTCGACTCATTTTCAAAACCTGGGATTTCATGACAACCGAAACATCCGTAGGTTCTGACGAGTGCCTCACCCTCCGCCACGTCAACCTCGCCGATGGATTCGGTAGTTGCATTTGGGGTCGCCTGCTGTAAGCTCATCAGATACGCAACAACGTTACCAACTTCGGTATTGCTTAATCGCAAACTCGGCATACTCGTGTCTGGATCGTAGGCTTTCGGATCACGAATCCACTGGCGTAGGTAGTTTGGCGTAACCTTTGTGCCGACACTGTCAAGTGCAGGGCCAAAATCGCTGCCTAAACCATCAACCGCATGACATGTGAGACAGCCAACGGTTTTAACAGTCTCCTCACCCGCGTCAATAGCGCGCTGAGATTCGGAATAGGTTGCACTGGATTCATCGAGATTCGCATCGCTCATCTGTGCAAGGTAAGCCGCGATAGACTTCACCTCATCAACAATGCGAAGGACGTAACTATCGGGATACGGATATTCCGTGCCGTCATCGGTTTTAATAACAATACCGTTTGCGGTTTTGGTAACAACTCCTGTCCGTTTTCCACCATTCTTAAGGTAGACGACCTGCGTCATGCCCTCGACGGGGAAGAAGTTAGGCATCGTCGCGTTCGGTAGATACGCTTCAGGTTTCTTAATCCAACTCTCAAGCCAAGCAGTATCTTTTATTTTACTGCCGACTTTCGCAAGTGATGGACCAACTTTGGCGATATTTTCAATAGCACTATAACCTTCTACGGCATGGCAGCCGTGGCAGCCGAGGTCTTCAAAGAGTGCCAATCCCTTTGTGAGATTTGGCGCATAGTCTTTGGGCTGATCTGTTTCAGGATCCACGTCATAATCTAACATCATTACGCCATCGTGGCAGCGGCGGCAGTTAGATTCCATATATCCTTTTGTCTCTTCAGAGGTTCTATCGGTATGCTCATCCATTCCGAGTACAGGGGTGAGCCAATACTCCGCATGCGTCAAGGCGTGGGCGGCTTTGGCTGTAAGTGCCTGCCCTTGTCCACCGTGGCACGGTGTACAGCCGAATCTATCAATAGGGTGTTTGCCGAGAAGCACATCTCGCTCAGGGTGCGTTTGGAGGACGGACTGGTAGCCGGTCTCATAAGAAATCTCTACGTCCCCAAAGACATCTACATCAGTAAAGGTAAGGGTGCCGTTATCTTCCAATGTATACTCGTCGGGTTCGGCATCAAACCCATCAATTATAATTGACTCACTGCCGAGTTTAACACTTGCGTGCTTGAGATAATGAACAACAGGATTTTCGCCATCCCCTTCCACCTCAAACATCTCTTGTGCGGACTGTTCATAGCCGCTTCTATCAGCAGAGAAGTGGCATGTAGCACATCTGTCCGCGGTATAATCAAAATCCTCAAGATAGTGTTGAACAATGGTTCGGGTCTCACGGAATGGATTTTCTAAGAGGCTTCCAAGGAAGGTCCGTTTGATACCACCGACTGAATGTAGTTTTTCCTCAAGACGTGCGACTTCGTCATACTTTGCCTTGTCGGTTCTCAGAAACTCAAGGGCAGCTTGCGCTGTGGCAATACCTTCAGCAATTTCTGTATCCGTAGTGTTATATTTCTGTGCGATGAGGTAGGTGCTGAGCGCGCGCTGGGGATCGCTATTGTTTTCATAGAACTGTGCTAACGTTTTGTTTGCGTTTGCAAAGACAGCCTCTGCTGCCAAGACGGCTTCAGTCAGTGTGCCTTCAATCTGGGACTCATAACCTGCCAATTTTTCTTGCCACTTTTTGACAGTCTCAGTGTATCTACCCTTCGATTCGTGGAGGCTATGCTGATACTTATAGTTAATTGCATCCGATTCGCTCTGTCGGAACTTGCGTTCTTGCAGTGCCTCGTCAAGTGCGACCTGTGCGTTCTCCACCTCTTTTGTCAATTTTTGTAATTCTCTCGGGTCAGGCTCTTGAGGTGTGGGGAGTTCGGGCAAATCCGACAGTGCGTTTGCCAATTCTGCCTTGGTCTTGTCATATTCGTATTGATAAAATTGCTGCTGGATCTGCTTCCATGGACGGCGGGTAATCATCTCACTCCAGAAGCCCCAAATCGTTACCAGTCCTAACAGTGCGGACAAGATAAAGAACAAAGCAGAATACGATTTATTCTCAGCAGGAATTTCTTTTTTGCTCCTCACGAAACTTTCTACCTCCATTTATTAGCAATTAGGGCGTTCACTTCAAAACCCGAAGCCATTGTTAGCGATTAGTGGTTAGCGGTTAGTCCCTAACACCTAAGTGCTAACTGCTAATTGCTAAAGGCTATCTGCTAACTAAATATTAAACCACGGGGATACCCAGATATATTTCACATTGAAGAATATGCGCAAGATCATCTTTATCGGCAAAGCCATCATGGTTAAAAACAGAAATGAAACGACGACATATCGCACCAGTCCGAGTTCTTGTAAGAAACGGCTACTGTTCCGTTTCCATAGATAGAAAATCGGACCGATCGAGAAATAGCCAGCAACGACAACAAAGCCGAAGAAATTCGCAGTTGTTTCACTCCGAATACCGAAAAGATAGGACAGGTTCACATTCGTCAGCGGTACGACAAGGTGGGGATCCCAATACTCCCACGGTGCGAAGAAGTTCCACCCTGGACCCCTGAGGAAGGTTCCGACGATCATCAGGACGATCCATAGGACGATGAATCCGAAGCAGAACACCGCGAGCGCGAACGGACGTTCTTTGATTGTATAATAGCCTTTACCTTTCGGATTAATGTCGATGTAGGGAATAGCAATTAATCCGGCGATAATCAATCCGGGCAGCACCACACCTGCGATCCAAGGATCGAAGTAGACGAGCATCTCCTGTAGTGCGAGGAAGTACCAAGGCGCTTTAGAAGGGTTCGGCGTTTTCGTCGGATCGCTCGGTTCTTCAAGGGGGGCGTCAATCATAATCGACCAGACCCCCAACACTAACATAACGATAATCGCACAGATAAACTCATTTCGGCACAGGTAGGGCCAGACGTAGACTTTATCGTTAAGTGCCGCATCCGAGGGGACACCCGCTATGTCCGTCTGACGTGCCTGCCGGTATGAAAGCCACATGAAATAGGGTATTAAAAAGAGAATAGCAAGAATCGGGACATTGTCCGGCTTCGTCACGAGTGCTAAAAAATGCTCCATACTCTGCTCCTTTGAAGATTGGATTCCTTGCCCGTGCTAACAGAAACTGCTTCCGCCCACACAAAAGATTGGTTCCGACAATCTCTGTTTACAGCGGCCCGGAAATGCCGCCATCTTTACGCACCCGCCAGAAATGCAAAGCCATCAAGACGCTCGCCAACAGTGGAACCGCAACGCAGTGCAAAATATAGAACCTTAACAGCGTTGAGGGGCCTACGATTGTTCCTGCCAGCAGTGCAAATCGGACATCATTTGACTGTGTGATGTCCTGTGGCGCAAAGGGACCTTCGTGTCCCAACACTGGTGTTGCGCGTGCCATATTCGTCCCGACAGTCACAGCCCAAAACGCCAACTGATCCCACGGTAACAGATAGCCTGTGAAACTCAGAAAGAACGTCACGAGTAATAAAATGACCCCGACTGCCCAATTGAATTCTCGCGGTTTCTTATAGGAACCTGTTAAGAAGACTCTGAACATGTGTAGCATTACTGAAATGACCATTCCGTGGGCTGCCCACCGGTGCATGTTGCGGAGCAGCATGCCGAAGGGGATATCAAATTCGAGGTACTGTACATCGCGGAAGGCATATTCAGCTGTCGGACGATAGTAGAACATGAGGAGTACGCCTGTGACGGCGGTCACCAGAAACATCAGGAAAGTGATGCCGCCCATACACCATGTAAAGCGGAAATTCAGCGCGTGCCGAGAAACCCGAGGAGGATGGAGATGCAACCAGACGTTTTGGAGGATTTGTAAGGTGTAACGACGCCCCGTATCTTCATATCCGTGGCGGAATATAGAGCGCCAAATATCGGAATTGGTAATCTTCTCTTTTAGCCCTTTACGTTCTTCGTTCATACTTTCTATCGCAAGCCTCGGCACTCAGACGCGCCGAAATGCTTTTTCTGCCTAACCGGAGCCAGGCGCGAATGCTCTCCTTTCTTCAGACCTTCAAAAAGGAGCCTGGGTCCGTCCACTGCTCCTTCTCACCTAAAAACTTCACGGACTTATCAATTTCAATCTGACCGTCCTCTGCCAACGTAATCTTAACGCGTTCAAGGGGCCGTGGTGCGGGACCTTCATAGTTAATACCTTCTCGGTCGAAACCGCTGCCGTGACATGGACACTTGAATTTGTCCTCAGACGCGAGCCATCGCGGTGTGCACCCAAGGTGTGTACAAATCGTTAAAAGCGCGTAAAATTCGCCGTCTTGTTTCCGAACAATCCAAACACCGAACGGTTCTTTTTTGAACTTTTCGCTAACGCTGCCCGGTGGATATTCCGCGGGGAATCCTGCTTTAAAAATAGAGGACGGCTCAAACAGCACACGTGGATACAGATACCGAACCAATCCGGGTCCGAAAGTTAATCCTAATGCTGCAACGAAATTCCCCCAACCCAGAAATTTGAAAAATTTACGTCGAGATACCACTTACACCCCCGATTTTGTAGACAGATACCTAAGCATCAACACTATGAATTAAAGGTAAACTACCTATATTATACCCTAACTGCGAACAAATGTCACCAAAATCTTTTCGCGTTTGAAAGCCCGCCGATTACGGGCAAGATATATTTACTGATTCCAGATGAGTCCGATTAAAAAAGCGGAAAGTCTACTTCAAGTAATCTTGCATTTTGAGCGTTAATAATTATAACATGCTTTCAGAAGTTTGTCAACCGTTTTTTAATTTTTTATTAGGGTCATTTAGTTTTTCAGTTGTCTAAATCGCAGATTATCACAGATGACGCGGATTTCTGGATTTTGGCAAGCAACAACCTTTCAGTGATTTAGGGCATTTTGAGAGAATTGAATAGCACTGCGTAAGCTCTAAAATTCTATTTCATTTCTCAAAGATCTATGCTACAATCTACCTCCGAAAGATCTTTAGTTTCGAGAAGTTAATGCTGATGAACAAAGGAGAATAACAATGGTTCGCTTCACAATCAGTTTAATCACTATAGGTCTCATGTTCGCGCACTTCGGCAACGCTGAAATCGATCCGGGGACTATTGTCGGTGCGTGGTTGTTTGATGAAACAGGTGGGAAAGTCGCCAAAGATTCGTCTGACAATGAAAATGATGGCGACCTCGTCGGGGGTGCTAAATGGGCAAAGGGTAAATTTGGCAACGCTATTGAACTCAATGGTAAAGACGCTTGGGTGACGGTTCCAGAGATTGGACCGCTTGATGACTTTACGCTCATGAAATGGTTTAATGCAACAGGACGCGTCGGACAATGGAGATGCTTCTTTAACCGGAACGGTTGGACAGCTGGATACGTCCATTACCAATTTCGTCCAGACAACAAGATGGAGATGGCAATTCACTCTAACAACCCTGTGCGCCATCCGGGTTGGGACGGTTCAGATTTCATAGCAGACAAGGGTATCTTGAACACATGGATCCATCTCGCAGTTGCCTACAGCAGCAACGATGAATCGGTTCGCGTCTACTTCGATGGCGAACTCGATGTGGACGATAAATGGGGACCCTTGCCGGGAGAATTTGGACCCGGACGTATCGGTTCATGGGACGGCGGCGGCAGAGAGTGGGAAGGTTTGTTCGACGAGATGCTACTCTTTGATGTCGCACTGGAAGAAGATGACATTCTCTCACTCATGGAAAACGGATTAGAAGCTGCGCTTGCTGTTGAAGCAGTGGGTAAACTCGGAACGATTTGGGGAGAAATTAAGTCAGGACGGACGAAATAGGTAGGTGCAACGGTAAAAGAAAAGGTTTTTAACAAGTATACGGACGGATGCAAGAACCCGTCCGTATATTATTTTCATACTATGATTGAGACCGAAGCCCAAGAAACGATTAGTGGATAATCTTCACCTTAAGAACTGGACTATCCTGTATAAAGGCTTTGTCGTTAATCGTTGCAGTACCCCGGAACTTGAACTCATAGGTATCCGCCTTCAAAGAGCTAAGTGCCTTTAGCGGGACCTTGACTTCGGTTTCGTCCGATGGGATGGTCGCCGCTTCCGTCGTGAAGCCTTCCGGGACATCGATCGGTGTCAGCGTGAGTTCATCTGTAAATCCGCCCTGTCGGACGATTGCTAACGTCAATATCGCTTCCTTTGTAAGCGGTATTTCACTTTCGGTCGCTTCGGTATCCGCTGTCAGGTTCGCTGCGATGGCGACGGTTCCACTATCTTGCACTGTTGCTGTATTATCTGTTGCTTTTGCCGGAAAGACAATGCTAAAGCGTAAGGGGTCAACCGTTACAATGAACGGTGCCTCCACGATTGTCAAAGGAATAGCAGGTGTTGACTGTTTCACCGCCTCGCCATTAACAGTCGCTGTTCCAGTAACCGAAATGTAATTCGTGCCGGGTCTCGGTAAGACAGAAAACTCTTCTCTTCGTTCAAAAGTCCCTGCTTTCACCGTAAGTGTTGCTTCTGTTTCACCTTCAGCAAGCGTAATAGGTTTTTTGGAAACGGGATCAGGCAGTACAGAAACACGATTCGGAAGTCCCGATACCGATAGTGTAATGGGACCGACGAAGTCGTCACGTCGGTTCGCTGTCACGTGGAGCTCAGCCGTTTTGTTGTGGATGGCACTTAAACCGATCTCTGCGAGTGTCAGTGTAAACTCTGGCGCATCCATCACGGTGAGAAGGATTGGAGACGGAGTCGCAATACGTTCTATCTGGCGATTACCCACGGCATAAACGCCAACGATGGAGATCGGCATCAGCCCAAGAGAGGCATCCCAGGGAGCCGTTATCGTGAGCATTGCTCTGTTTTGACCCATTCCAATAATAGTGGGACTCACATCAAACGTTTTCGGCAGATCTGGACAAAGTAGACGGATTGGACCCGTAAATCGGTCAAGGCGAACAACGTCAACCTGCATTGTGACACTACTCCCTCTATTGACCCGCGGATTATCCATAGGAGAAGGAATGTTCCGATTGTCAAGCACAACTACTTTGAGTTCACAGTCGGGTTCCAGTGGACGAATGTGCAAGCGATAGGGGTAGGTCTCACCACCTTGATTATTCAGGTCTCGAATGGCAACAGAATATTCTCCCGATTTCTCAAAATTCCAGTCGATACGGGCATCGGCACCAGTAGTGGCATCATCGTTCACCATTAAGACCTGTTCTTTATCGTCACGCCATGCCATATCTTCCGAGGCATTCATGGGTTTTCCAGGTCCGTAGAGTGTAAGCAGTGCATCAAGTTTTGATGAAAGTTTCAGTGCCTCTACCTCGAAAACGAGAAGTTGCGGTTTCTCAATCTCAAATGAAAACCAATCAATATCACCAGATTTGTCAATTTTTCCATTCAGCGTTATCGGGGTCGTAACAGCAGTCGCATTTCCGAGTGAATTATTCGGTTCAATCTCCACCAACTCCGCCCAATTTCCGATAGCAAAGGGTCGGGCGTTGGTTGCCAATCCAGAGGGAGTCTGAACCCGCAAAGACTGTTCGCCTGCCGGCGTCTCAGCACCTATTGAGATCTGTATAGACTCGACCATTTCAAGATTCGCGCCCGTGACGGCGATCGCATTCTCAGTGCCGCGGCGTCCACCGAGCGGGAAAATTGTTTCCAGATACGGTAACTCACCGATGCTCAGTCGATAGCCATACCCCTTTCCACCTTTGTAACGAATATCCCGAATGTGGAGCGCGTACTTCCCTGTTTCAAGGACAGTATAATCCAAGACAGAGTCTAAGCCGTCGCCAAGTCCACTGTCGGCGACCTTAGTCCCATTAGCATCTCGAAGTACGAGGTATGAATCCAAGAGTGAACCTATCCGCTGTGCCGTTACCTCACAGATCAGCCGCGTCCCCTTTTTCACTTCAAAGGTAAAACTATCTTCATCGTCAATTGACGCGATTGTGCCATTTACAGTGACCGGCAGCGCGATCCAGTTGGTTTCCATCGCAGGAGAGGCTTCTGGGGAAACACCCAAGGAAAAACTCCCCGATTCCTCTTCAACGATTTCCCGTAGGTTTCCAACGACAAAGCTTCCGGCGTTAGAGACACCATAAGGCGTAACGACGCGTATCTGTTGTATGCCCAACGGGGCATCGGAGGAAATTATCAAGGATGCTACCAACTGCGCATCGGTAGGCACACGTCCAGAAACACCAGCACCATTGAAAAGGACAGCAGCCTGTCCTGTTTTCTCTTTAATCTCCGCAGTGATACCGTTACCACTAAACCACACCGCTGTTGCTTTGCCAAGATTTGTGCCTGTGATCGTGACTTCTACGCTGCGTCCCTGTTGACCGCCCTGCGGGAAGACACCCGTTAAGGTCGGTTGTACTTGCGCATAAGCGATGCTAATCGTTAGGAGGAAGACCGATAGGACGAGAAAAGACCGTTTCGTTAGGAGCGGAGAATGCGGCGATTTAACCCGTCTCTTCTGCCGAAATAACATGTTAGACATTGTCAATCACCCCAAATTAAAGTTGTCAGTTATCAGTAGTCAGCCAAGAACCGATTTGTAACAATCTTCTCTAACTTGGAATATCCCCAAGATAGATGAATTTTTACACGGAAACTTCTTAACTGACAACCGATAACTGACAACCGACAACTATTTAGAATATCCCCGCAATCGGTTCGCCTTTCACCAACTCGCGTGGCTGATCCAAATGGTTATAGACGATAGTGTGCGGGTCGATACCGAGTGTATGATAGACTGTGGCAAGGATGTCGCGTGGATGTACAGGATTTTCAAGCGGTGTCGAACCCGTTGCATCGGATTTCCCGTAAACCTGGCCACCTTGGACCCCTGCGCCAGCGATCAAGCCTGTGTAGCAATAGGGCCAGTGGTCGCGTCCATCAGGTGCGTTGCTATTACCGGAGGTGCTAATCCCCATCCGCGGCGAACGTCCGAACTCACCAATCGCTAAGACGAGTGTGTCCTCTAACATACCGCGTTGATGTAGGTCCTCCAGCAGTGAAGATACTGCGCTGTCTAACTTTGGACAGTGAAGGTTCTTCAATGGACCGAAGTTGGTTGCGTGCGTATCCCAGGCTGTCGTATTCGGATCACCGTTAGCAACAGAGGGCCAGTTCACCTGTACGAAACGGGTGCCTGCTTCCACCAAACGGCGTGCAAGGAGTGCGCTCTGTCCGAATGTGTGTCTACCGTACTTATCTCGTACCTCATCGGGTTCTTGAGATAGATCGAAAGCATTGCGTGCCCGCTGCGACAAGATGAGGTTGTACGCCTTTTCATAATACTCATTCAAAGCGTAGGAATCAGCGACCTTATCAATTTCGGGCATCCCTGCGTTAATCGTCTCAAGGAGGTCTTTCCGGCGTTTCAGACGCACGGGTGGCACCTCTGGCCGTAGACTCAAATCGTCGAGATTAATTTCTTCATTCGGGTCTTGAAAAAGGAAATACGGATCGTACGCCCTACCGAGGAATCCAGCGTTTCCACCTTTGCCGATGATATTACTCTCCTGCATCGGACGCGGGAGTTGGACTGCCGCGAGCATCGGTTCATCGGGTGGACGGTAATTAGCGATATGCGATGCAGCATTAGGATGGTCGGCTGGCGACGGTGGATCGAGCTGCCCTGAAGGCGCGACTTTATCCGGCGTTTCACCGGTTACCATCTGATACATCGCAGCGGTGTGGTTGAAAAGTCCCGCGGGTGTGTAACTCACGGAACGGATCAGACAAGCCTTATCCATCTGCTGCGCCAAACGCGGCATTGTCTCTGACAACTGAATCCCCGGTACGTTGGTCGGAATCGGATTGAATTCACCGCGAATGTTCGAGGGTGCTTCGGGTTTTGGATCCCAGATGTCAAGGTGGCTGGGACCGCCTTGCAAAAAGAGAAGAATCACCGAGTTTGCTTTCCCCCACCCGTTGAGCGGCTTAGCGGGATCGACTGTCGTATTGGCTTTTGCTTGGAGTGACAATACCTGTGGCAGACTAATGCCGAGCATCGCCGCACCACCGACCCGCAAAAATTCACGCCGTGAAAACCCGTCACATAAGCGTCCGGGTAGTTGTGGTAACGATAACATCTATTGTTTCCTCCGTTTAATGGCTATCAGCAATCAGCGGTCAGCGGTCAGCCAATCTTCCGGCTGACAGCCAACGGCTAACGGCTATGGCTATTTAGCGATTGAATAGGAAGGCGGGACTGTTAATCAACGCCCATAACAGGTCTTGCGCGCCTTCCTCTTTCGATTCGGCGTTCGCGAGATGTTCAATCGCTACTGCATATTCGTTCTTCTCTGGTAACCGAGAAAGCGTTGCGAGATAAAGTTCTTCAACGAGAGCCCGGTCGTCTTGATTCGTTTTGATAAGTTGTGCGATACGTCCTTCTGGATCAATGAGTGCTTCCGCAACCGTTGGTCCATTAATGAGATTCATTGCGTGTGCGAGGCTAACCTCAGTGGTGCGTTCACATTCACAGGAAGTTTCGCGTTCAGGTCTACCAAACAACTTCAAAAATCCATCATCTTTGACCTTGCTGTCTGGTAACTGTACGGCTCGGAAGTTTTTCGGTACCTCTTCAAACCGCGGTCGGCTTCCTGTTGCGACCCCGATAGCATCAAGTAGCTGCTCTGCCGTCAAACGTCTGGCAACGGCGTGCGAAAAGTTAATTGTGTCAGCCTTGTTCCACTCGTTTGTTTTGATGCTCTGCTGATAGGTGCGAGAACGTGTGATTGTTTTCATGATGTGCTTCATGTCAAATCCGCTGTCCACGAAATCCTTCGTCAACGCATCAAGCAACTCAGGGTTAGTGGGTGGATTACTTGTGCGAATATCGTCCACAGGTTCAATAATCCCACGTCCCATGAAGTAGCTCCAGATCCGATTCGCGCCTGCGCGAGCAAACATCGGATTGTCTTCAGAGGTGAGCCACGCCGCGAGCATCTGACGTTTATCATCAGTTTTTGCGGCAACTTCCCCGAACGGAACTGACGGCTCAACGACCGCTAAGGTTCGGGGGTGCTTCACCGGTTCCGTGGTGTAATTGGCATAGACGACTTCATCGCCGGGAAGCTGCCCCGGTTTGACCCTGACATCCGCGAAGAATGCGCCGAATTCGTAGTATTGATTTTGCGTCCATTTTTCAAACGGATGGTCGTGACATTTGTTACACGAGAATCGAACACCCAAGAAAAGCTGCGTTGTATTTTCCACTGCAGCGGTGTATTCACGAGAGACACGGAAATAACTCGCTGCAGGATTCGTGTAGGTACTACCCGTTGCGGTAATCAGATCTCGCACAAACTCGTCGTAGGGACGATTCTCGGCGATCGCTTGATGAATCCACTGTTGGAAGAGCCAGACCCCACGTTCACCGAGGAATTTACGGTTAGACTGTAACAGATCGCCCCATTTATGGGTCCAGTGATCAACAAACTCTGAGGTCTCAACAAGGGCATCAATGAGCTGCTCCCGTTTTACCTTTGATGGTGTTTTGTCAGTCAGGAAACCCCGAACCTGCTTCGGGGTGGGCGGAATACCTGTTAAATCGAAATAGATACGCCGCACAAATTCCTCATCCGTACAAAGTTCAGAAGGTAGAACCTTCATCCGCTTTAGTTTATTGTGAACGTGCGTATCAATGTAATTATACTCTGGGGTTTCAACCCACTTGTAGCCCCTCCGGTCGCCCATCACGATGATATTGTTTGTGCTATAGGCACCCTCATACCGAGTCAGGATAGCAGTTTCACCGCGACGTTCCGCGGTTACCACACCCTTGTCCGTGACGTTTGCCACTTCGTTGACGCTACTTGTGAATTTCGCCTCACGGGTGACATCTCGTGTGGTTCCATCTGGATAGTGCGCGATGACTATAAGTTGTTGCTTCATACCCGGCACCGCGAGTTCAGCAGAATCGGGTAAAACTTCTAACCTTTCCACGCGCTTAGTGGTTTCAACATCTGGAATAGCACCTTCCGTTATCCACTGATGAATGACACTGTAATCCCGCTCCCCTGGAACGATGACCTGCCCGCCTTTATGTGGCACTTCGGAAGTCGGTTTTAACAGCATTAGACTCTGTTCAGGAAACGCGCGGTTGAAGCGTCTACCAGATATATCTTCAATCAGCAGTTCATAATCAAAATCTGGATCGTAACCGCGAAGTGAGAGTTTGAACCCGTTTTTGCCTTTTGCTGCACCGTGACACGTACCGTTATTACACCCAGCATGGCTCAAAATAGGCATCACATCCCGCACAAAACTGACGGGTTCTGCCTCCATGCTCTTGACATTCACAGGCAATTCGGTAGTCACACCCTTGACGGTGACCGTAATTTTCGTTGTACCAACTGTCATCGGGAAGATATAACCATCTTCATGCACCTTCACACCCGCGCTGGTAGGCATCAGCACAGCCCACGGTGTTACATCTACCCATTTGCCATCTTTTGTCTTACCTGACACGAGCACGGTTCTACCATCACGGGCATGCTCCAATGTCAATGACTCCGGATGAACCCTCAACTCCGTTAAAGCGACGTTTGCAAGCCAATCTTGCTCCGTCGAAGCCTCTGCCCTTGTTGCTTTCTCTATCGGATTCCATCCAGTTAATTGGAACGCGAAACAGACAAGGCATGCAACAAAAAGCACTGTTACAAAGTTCAACCTGGGTTTCATCAAAAATTCGGCGTGGAAACGCCGTCCTCCTTAAATTGCTTTTTTAGCGATTAGGTTTTCGCTGAGCGTTTCTCCATTGTCGAAAATTGGTTTCTGTCTAATTCGTTGGCGAAGTTAAAGAACCTGACTCATACATTAAAAGCCTTGATTGTCGTTAGCATTCAGCAATTTATCCCAACTATCTGCGTTGATTCTGTATCAATTTAGTCTTATGTAAGATCCCAGAGCAGTACGGTGTGATCATCGCCGCCGCTGGCGAGAATACCCCCAGCCGGCGAATACTTAACACTCCTGACACTTCCTGTATGCCCTGTGAGTGTCCGTTTAGACGCACCTGTCTCAACATCCCACAAACGGATCGTATTATCGTTGCCCCCGCTCGCGATAGCCGCACCGTCAGGGGAATAAGCGACGCTCCAGACATAACCCGAATGTCCTGTGAGTGTCGTTATTAAGTCTCTTGTGTCTGTGCTCCATAACCGAACCGTGCCATCAATGCTACCACTGACAAGGGTTTCCCCATCAGGCGAATAGGCGACTGAATCGACAATATGGGTATGTCCTTCAAGTGTTGCTCTATGTTTTCCAGTGGCGGCATCCCACAACACCACAGTGTCGTTCCCAGTTCCTGCTGCGAGGGTTCTCCCGTTAGGAGCATACGCGACACATCTGATAGAGCCTGCGTGTCCTTCGAGCGTATCTTTCGCCGCTCCTGTGCTGGCATCCCATAACCGCACTGTCCCGTCAGGACTCCCACTTGCGACGGTAGCACCATCTGCAGAATACGCAACACTCCTAACAGCATCCGTATGTCCGACAAGCGTCGCTGTCGGAGATCCACTGATTGCGTCCCAGAGAACTACCCTATTGTCTATACTCCCGCTGGCAATCGCACTGCCATCAGGCGAATAGGCGACACATCTGACGTATTCCTTGTGTTCAACGAGAAGGTTAAGTCCGAGTCCGCTTTCAACATCGTAGACCCAAACGCCAATGTCACATGCGACAGCAAGTTGTGTGCCATCTGGTGAAAATGCTATATCTCCAGTTAGATTGCCTTGATCGAGACGTGCTTTGACTCCTTCAGGTAGATCTGATTGTGCGTTTAAATTTTCCAATGATATAGTATCCTTTTTCAATTCAAGCTAAAATTTGCTGCATTAATGTTATTTATGTTCTTATACTTGTATGACGTTTAAAACGTCAAAGTGACGTATAGATTTCAAATGATATGTGGAAATGGAACGTCCGTTGAACTTCTATCACCAATCAGGAAAATACCTCGCGCTATTTTTGACTTTTCAACTGTCCCCACACTATCGGTAGTTTTCCGATAGCAGCGACATCTGCAAATTCAGATTCACTTGCCAGCCAATTGATGACGTTTTCGGTAAGCTTCTCCAACTGCTCAATATCTTCATTATTCTTGTGGTAGTTCGGGAGTCGCCAGTTCATGTTGAAGACTTTACCGTCTCCAGCCTCCCAATAGCCGAACGCTGCAATCCGGTCAGCCCAATCGTTAGCAGGGGGTCCCCAAGCATTGGCAAGCGTAATAAATTCCGTCCAAATTTTGTCGTAATAGTCTCCACTCTTCGGATAGCCAGTAGAATTAACTTGAATTCTATCGTCCACTTGGGGTGTTTTTCCGTCGATATTTTCGAGCCCCTCTGTCAACCCTAACTTAATCGTCTCCTCCAACACAGTAATACCGACTGCGATACCATCTTCTGCGACGGGACCGAACTGACGCGCCACCGCTTTTTCAAGTCCGAAGTTAGTCGCGTGCCGAATTGCCCATCCCGGTAAGAGGACAGCCCCACCACTTTCGGCATAGTCCATAAATGCGTCAATCTCCGCAGGAGATAACTCACCCGGATCGGTATCCCCCTCATGCCACCAAATGACCCCGAACTGCTTGAATGTATTACTCTTCAAGTCTGCTTTACCAAGCAACTCCGTTTTGAATGTTTTTTCAGCAAATTCCAATGCGGGTGCGGTGAAGGGTCCCTCATCACCGAGATAGATAAACCCGACTTCCACTGCAGCATTAGTTATACTTATACCAAAAAAGAGAAGAAATGTCAAACAAAATACGATTTGACGAAACTTGTACGCTAAATTTTGCCATTTAAAAGTCCGTGCCATTGTTATCTCCTTGGGCAGAAGCTACTTCGTCTGTACCTTTTTGGATTTGTTTTCTGGGCCACTATTGCATTTGCGAAGCCGTTCATTCGCCGTTTTTACAAAACCCGGTTCACCCTCGAATCCGATGAAATCCCGCTGATGGCGTTTACACACAACAGGACAAGTACCCACACCTGCAAACGGGTCTAAAACCAAATCCCCCGGTGATGAACTCGCGAAGACAATCCGCTCAATCAACTTTTCGGGTTTCTGGATTGTGTTGAGTGCCTTTCGATTTACCAATTCCTTCGACTTATAGGTTAACTGTTTTATATCTCCCCAAACGTCGCCAGGATTTTTCCCTTTCGGATTGTATTTCGTCTTGCTAAATCTACCGTTGGTCACAGACGGCACATTTTCACACCGATTCCGATGCTCCAATTCAACAAGTTGTGCGACCCTAATGGCATCAAGGTTGTAGCACTGTGGTCTTTTCCCCTTGATGAAGTAACAGATGATGTCATAATTATTGGTGTAACTGATGCGTCCTTGTGCGAGCCGGCTCGGTTGATACCACACAATTTTTGAACGAAGGTTTAAAAACTGACGGTAGTCTATAAAGTCAATGCAGTCCGGTTTTCCAAATAGATAAAGTGCGCCACCGTCCTTAAGTTTCGGTGTAAAGCGTTCAATGAGTTTGAGATTAAATTCTTGAATTGAGGTAATCCTGTCCCCGGTTCATCCGTTATGCCATAAGGTCCATCACAGACAATCAGATCCACAGAGGCATCTTCTATCTCCTTGAGTAGACGAAACGTGTCGCCACAATGGATGGTGTCGTACATTCATCAATAAAGTTTCCAAATCTATAAGTCTGCTGGGGGTTCGTCAGCCATTTGTTCATAATGCTCTTTCATTTGTTCAGATTGTTGCATTAGGAGCCGACGGCGCTTCTCTAACGAAAGGCACATGAAAGCTGCTTGGGGCGACTGTTCATCTACCTCTCTGTTAACCAAATCAACCAACAGATGGTAGGCGACGGGCAACTTGGCCTTTGGGAGTTTCTTTACGAGTTGCTCTAACTGAGTATGTGTGACTGTTTTCATTTTTTTTCTCCTAAGTTTTGATACATATTCATAAACCACTTCTAATTTGATGGAACTATATTACCATTTTTGAAACCTTCGATTTGCGAAGGTTTTACATCGGTCCGACCCGCCGCGGTCCTATGTCCATAGCGAACATAGATGCATCAAAATTTCGTTTTAGCAATTCCATTTTGACCTCCTGTTTCGCAGGTATATGCCAGAGGTTGTTAAACTCGTCGGGGTCATCAATCAGGTCGTAGAGCTCGCCTTCATCGTGTCCGTGATAAACCACCACTTTGTAGTGCTTATCCCGGTACATAGTTGCGAGAGAGTGATCGGGCAGATCAACAGCGTCGTAATATTCGCATCGAACAAAGTCGCGATGGTGGTTCGGAGCCGCCTCGCCTCTCAGTATCGGTAGTAGCGAACGTCCGTGCATCTCTTCAGGCACCGTTAAACCTGCTAACTCCAAGAGGGTCGGTGCTTTATCAACGAGTTCAACGAGTGCGTCGCTTCTGAGACCGCTTGCAAACTGCCCCTGCCATGCGAAAATCAGTGGTACCCTAACCAGACCTTCATAAAACCGGCAGCCTTTTTGTATAAGTCCGTGGTCGCCGAGTGTCTCGCCATGGTCGCTTGTGAAAATGATAACCGTGTTCTCCCGCTGCCCTGTCTCTTCTAACGTATCAAGAATCCTGCCCAACTGTTCATCAATCAGTTGAATCATGGCATAGTAAGCGGCTTTGAGGGTTTTGGCATCCCTTGCGCCGACTGCCTCCGCTTCCTGACGTGGGGTCTGTGGCAAAATTGGGCTACGGATGTCTAATTCGTCTGGTGTCCGCACTTTGGACTGAAAATCAACTGCTTGTAACCGGGTCTGTTGTTCAAGATCGCTGTCTCGGAAGAGCGGTTTTGGCATTTCCGTAGGATTAAACCGTTCGCGATGCGTCTGTGGTGGATTGAACGGTGGGTGCGGGTCGTAGATGTTGACGCTCGCGAGCCACGGACACTCCCGCTCCTCACGAATGAATTCAATCGTTTTCTCGGCACACCAGGTCGTCTGATGCAATTCTGCGGGTACGCCTTCCGGATTCCGATTCAACTCACCGAGTATATAGCCTTTTGAACGAACCCAATCGGCGTAATCGTGTCCCTGTTCCCAATCATCACGGGGTGCGTGGCTGTATTGCCAGTAACGGTAGCCATCGTCCGTGCGCGGTTCCACACGACCATAAGCACTTGCGAGGTGGAGTTTGCCAATAAGCCCACAATCGTAACCGATGTCTGCAAGGGCGCGCGTCACAAGTGGATACGTCCCCGGATAGAAGTCGTTTCCGTTGCGATTGGCGTGTGTTGCGCTCGGGTACATACCGGTGAGAAAACTCGCTCGACTCGGTGTACAGATAGGACTTTGACAATAGGCATGCGTGAAGGCGACACCATCCGCTACTAAGCTATCAACGTGCGGAGTCGATACATACGGATTGCCCAATGCACCGATTGTGTCGTATCGTTGCTGATCTGTGCAAACCCAGAGAATATTCGGGGTATTAGTAGCCATATATCAGCCTTTGCGTTTCTGCAGATTAGAGAAAGAAACTCTTGATAAATGCAGCAAGGGCGATGAGCGTTGGGGTGAGCCACGCAGCATGCTTCCAAAAGCGCGCTGTAGACGCACGTTCCCCGTGTTGGATCGCGACAAGTTCTAACATTTTATCAAGTTTAACTTCAATACGATCCATGCGCGTTTCAAGGCGGTCCTGGCGGTTCTCTAATGCTTCAAACCGTTGAGACATTATCCTATCTTGTGCATCGAATCGCTGAGACATTATCTCTTTCAGTTCTTCTACTGTCATGAGAAACTCTTAATGTGCATCGCATGCTATTTAGTCGTCGCGCTAAATCCGGTCTCTTTAACAATATTTGCCAGGTCAGCGGCACTAACAGTATTTTTACGGACTTTAATGATTGCCTGGTCAGGGAGAGAAACTTCAACACTGATAACGTTTTGGTGATGCGAAAGTGCATCCTGCACTTTTGCGACGCAAGCCCCTCACGTCATACCCGTCACAACCAAAGCGACATCTTCGCTACCGGCTGGCTCAATCGGCACGGACATAAAGGCGTTCAGCAATTTTCCAGAAGCTGTGTCAAATACTCGGATTTTTCCATCAAAACCGCCTGTAGCGAGTTGCGTACCATCGGGATGGAAAGAAACAGCAAAAACAGCAACAGCATCCCCCTGCAGTGTAGCGAGACGTTTCCCATCAGTTACGTTATAAACACGAGTTTCACCACTGGCACATCCAGTAGCAAGCTGATTTCCGTCTGCTGAAAATGCGACACTCTCAATGGATCCCGATTGTGCTTCATAGGCTTGAATGAGGTTAAAATCGGTATTGCCGACATCTCTTCGGATTTCGCGAAAAATTCTGTAGAGGCGTGGTATTCGGTCTTCGCCACCGCTCAAAACTTGATCTTCGGTCGGATGCCGTGCGATGGTATTAATTTCGCCATAGCCTTTGTTACTGGAGTTGATGTCATCAACAAAAGAACCTGTATCGACCTCCACCAATTTGAGAGCAGTATCACGTCCACAGCTCACAAAATGTGATCCATCCGTGGAAAAAACCGTACCGAAAACCCAATCGCTGTGGTTGTCGAATTTAACGAGTTCTTTTTCGTCTGGAATAGATAACACACGCACAGTTTTATCAGAGCACCCAAAGGCGATACGGCTGGCATCTGGTGAGAAAGAGAGTCCATAGACAGTATCATAACTCGAACGCAGTGCTTTGATGAGAGTCTTCGTTGCGGTATCCCATAATTGCACTTCGCCAAACTGCCCCGGAGAGCCCCCTGCAACTCCCAATATCTTTCCATCTGCTGTATACATCAGCGATTGTATGCGATGTGCTTTACCGACCAAGCGCGCTTTAAGTTCAAAGTTGGTTGCGTCATACAATAAAACTTCACGGAATCCTGATACTGCAAGGGTACTACCATCGGGTGAATATGCAAGAGCCGAAACCACAGGCGGTACTGTGTAAGTCGGATAGTTTCCGTCCCCGAGAGCATCAATTTCGGTGGGTGTATCGTCGTGTGCGCCTTCAAGAATCCAACGGCGGAACAGTTCGACCTCTTCAGCGGAGAGCGGTTCCATGTTCTGTGGCATCGCTGGTTCGTCGCCAGAGATAAGTGTAATAAGGAGACTTTCATCAGGTTTCCCTGGGATGATTGCCTCTCCTGCCATGCCACCGTGCTTGAGATCGGCGTAGGTCGTCACAATCAGGTCGCCGTTCGGATCACCGGGGTGATGACAGCCTTGACAACTCCGCTTGAGAATCGGGACAATCTCTGAGTGATAACTGACTGCTGAGCCGCCCCCATGATTGTCCGCTGCTACCAAAGGGCTCCACACGACAAAACAGAGTAGATAGACCGCTAAATGCATAATAAACGCTGATTTCAATTTCTTCATGTTTCCTGAAATCCTCCCAGCCGTTACAATACCGTTCTATAGCGAATTGTGCAAGAAAATGCCACAATTAACATATTTTTCAACAATTATACTACAATTTCACAATGAAATTCAAGAAAAATCTTGCCCCCAATATTTCCTATTGACATCTCTTGCGAATTGCGCTATACTTCTTTTGCCTGATACAAGGTAATACACTTTACTATGAAACTTAATCACTAAACGAATTGAAGGAGATTTTTTCAATGAAAACAGACTTAGGACGCACCCGACAGATTTCCTATATCAGAGGTCTTGTTTTAGCTTTACTCATCACTGGTTTTACTGGCATCACACAACTTTCAGATGCAGCGGATACTTATGAAATAGACACGGCACACTCAATGATACTTTTCCGTGCAAAACATAACGGTATCACTTACAACTACGGTAGATTTAACGAGTTCACCGGCAAAATCACAATGGATGAAACCGATATATCCAAAAGCATGGTAGAATTTGAAGTAAAAACAGCGAGTGTTGACACTGCCAACGAAAAACGCGACCAGCACCTGAGAAGTCCTGACTTTTTCAGTGCGAAGCAGTTTCCCGTTATCACCTTCAAAAGCACAAAGGTAAATACGAAGGAAGGCGAAGAAGACATGCTGGAGGTCACAGGCGATTTGGAGGTACTCGGTGTTAAAAAATCTATCACAGTAGATGTCGCAATTACAGGAAAAGGCAAAGGGAGACAAGGCGAATCTCTGATCGGATTTGAAAGCGTCTTTACGATTAACCGCAGCGAATTCGGAATGACCTACGGCGTTGGCGGACCTGTCAGCGACGACATTCGTCTTATTGTCACCATCGAAGCGAAGCAAAAATAGACAGATACAACCCGATTTACTGTTGGCGCGCTTAAAGCGCGCGCCACTCCCACGCAGCAAACGAAAGGGGATCAGCGATGTTACTAATTAAACAACTTTTTTTCGGTCTACTCCTACCGGCGATGGTCGGTGGTGGGATTTTCGTCATCGCGAGATCTCTTTCCCCTAAAGCTTATGCAACTGCTCGATACGAAAAAGAACAAGACGGATTGGCAGGTTGGCTTATCGCTGCCGCACTGGGTGTTGGCTACATAGTTGGGTACCTCGGCTTAGAAAGGTTGCCAGCCTTTCCACCTAAGTTAGGCACCCATTGGCTCTGCTATCTTGCGATCATTGGTTTGATTGTTGGGAGGTTTTGGCATCGTGCCGTGTGGGGCCCGATAGCACAGATAGCAATCTCTATTATTATTCCGCGTCTCCTTCTAACTGCAACATTTAAACATACGTGGGGCCCCATTGAAGGGATTATCTGGTGGGTGTGCCTCGCTGTCGTTATTTTCATTATCTGGCATCTCGTGGAACAGAGTTTTAGTGCGTTACCCTCTGGTGCATCCGCCCCGTTTGTCTACTTTGGACTCTCTGGAGGGACTGCCTTGATTCTGGCACTTTCAGGAAGCCTACGATTGGCACAACATGGCGGGATCTTGGCGGCACTGTTCGCAGCGAGTTGGATCCTTACGCTCAGTCTACAGCGGGACAGGAAGCGGTTGGTTTTTCCGCGCGGTGCTTCGCCGGTCGTGACCCTCCTACTTATTGGCATCTGGATGAATGGTTACTTTTTTGCGGAAGTGCCAGCAATAAGCACTATTTTGTTGGTGATTTCACCACTGTTGGCACAAGTTGGGCGGATAGAAGAAGTTCGGGAACTTGGTGGGTGGCGTTCTAAGCTTGCCCAAATAGCAGCTGTTGCCCTCCCAGTCGTTATAGCTATAGGTATTGCTGTTATCCGTTCTGGTTTCTTCGGGGACAACAGCGGTTATTAATCAGCGAACAAACAACCATAGCAGTTTGTCTAAATATTTAAGGATGATTTTGTAAATCGTAGCACCTTCGGAGAGAAGCGGTTCGTTTTGCATTGTAAATAAAGAGTTGATCACCCTCTCGGTTGAAATAAAAGAACAAACATTTGGAGGCAAAAATGGGTTTGGTACGCAATTTAAACTTTCCTATCATAGCATTTCTGCTTGGCATCTTGATCTTGTTCAACGGTTGTGTGAAGATGGAAGCGACCCGGAAAGCGGATTGGGAGACACACTTCACAGACTTGCACTTCGTCAATCATAAACTCGGATGGATCGTCGGAGAACAAGGACTGATCATCCACACCGCAGATAGCGGTAAAACGTGGCAGCAACAAGAAATTGATACAACAAGCGTTGGATATCGCATGCCCGATGCTTCCTTAGACTTCAAGGCGGTCTACTTTACCAATGCAAACTACGGATGGGCGGTCGGTGATGAAGGGTTAATTGCGACAACCGACGATGGCGGCAAACATTGGACCTTACAACGGAGCGGCACTTCAGCGATGCTCCTCGATGTCTATTTTGCTAATTCAAAAGAAGGTTGGATTGTTGGAGAAGATTCGGACGTTCTTTATACCAAAAACGGCGGAAAAGAGTGGAAACGTTACGAGTACGTCAGCGAGTTTATGCTCAATGGTGTCTGGTTCGTTGATGATTCAAGAGGGTGGGTCGTCGGTACCCATGATAGGATTTTCCATACCCAAACAGGGGGTGAGACGTGGCGAGAACAGAGCAATCGCTTTGAAGGTGAACGCGATCGGATGATCAACGACAACAAACAGGTCTTCTTCGTGAGCGATAATGAAGGTTGGATTGTCGGCAGCGATGGCTCCATCTTTCATACAACCACGGGTGGTATAAACTGGGAACGTCAAGACAGTCGTATTCCACTTATTAACGGACACGTCCGAGATACCATCAATAGCATTCATTTCACAGATGAAAACTATGGGGTCGCTGTAGCGGATGTCGGCTTTATTACGCGTACCCAAGATGGTGGCGACAACTGGCAATTGATGGACAGTGGTACTGAAAATAATTTGACAGGTATCCAGTTCACTACACCCACAGAGGCATGGGCAGTTGGCTGGTATGGGACTATTCTTCGGACAACGGATGCCGGTGCGACCTGGGAGATGACCAGCGGCACGACTGCCAACGATCTACAGAATGTCCAGTTCACGAACGCAAATCGCGCCATCGCAGTCGGTAGGCGCGGGACAATGGCAGTGAGTGAGGATGGGGGTCAGACATGGAACGAAATTGAGACAGATATTTGGGATGGTATTTGGAACATCTATTTCGCGACCGACAAACATGGTTGGGCAGTCGGTGAACGCGGACTTGTGGTCCATACCAACGATGGCGGTCTCAACTGGGAACGTCAGCGTAGCAATTCGGCATTCACGCTCCGTTCTGTCCACTTTATTAGCCCTCAAGTCGGTTGGACTGTCGGAGACATGGGAAGCATTTTACACACAATTGACGGTGGGCAAACGTGGCTTCCGCAGACTGCCGTTGGCGATTTCCTCTCCCTTATGCTGAAGGGGGTATTTTTCCTTGACGACAAAAAGGGCTGGGCTATCGGATGGCCGGGGGTTTGTCTGGCGACTGAGGATGGCGGTCTCAGCTGGACGCAGCAGGATACTGGTACTTTCAACGAACTCTACGCTGTCTACTTCACAGACGAAAATACAGGATGGATTGTTGGACAGTTCGGGGAGATTCTGCATACAAAGAACGGCGGCAAAAAGTGGCGTTTCCAACGCAGTCGGACACAAGAGAACCTAAACAAACTCTATTTTGCCGATGCACAGCACGGATTAATCGTCGGTGATAACGGGGTGATGCTCACGACTGTCAATGGTGGCGAAAAATGGGAACTTCAAGAGAGCGGTACGGATAACGACCTCTACGGGTTAGCGTTATCCCCGGATGGCGTTGTAGCAGTCGGCAAGGGTGGAATCGCGATGCGTTACTCTGTTGAAGAGGCAGAATTGCCAGCGAAATTGCCACCAGTTGCCGAAGAGACAGAGGTTATTGTAACTGCTGAAGAAGATACCCCTATTGAACCTATTGTCTACCATTGGAATATCCTCCGACAGGCAACATGGAGAACTGACTTTACGGATGTCCACTTTATAGATGCCCAAAACGGATGGGCGGTCGGTTCGGACGGTGCAATCGCACACACCACAGATGGCGGAAAAACATGGCTCCCCCAACATAGTGGGGTCAGTGAAAATTTGCGAGACGTAGAGTTTGTTGATGAGAAACATGGACGCGTCCTCGGAAACGGCCTGCTACTCCAGACGCAAGACGGCGGTGAAACGTGGAAACCGATTCTCCAAGCAACCAAACAGAACTTACCACGCGTTAGCACAATGTACTTCCTAAATGCCGATGAAGGCTGGCTCGGTGGCACCATTGGGCAATTCTTGCATACAACCGATGGTGGCAAAACGTGGAAAATCCAAAAAACGGGAACCACTTTGGCGAACATCACCGACATTCATTTCATCAATAGTCAGGTTGGATGGGCAGTCACGCCGCAACGTCGAGATGGCGGGTTTATCCTCCACACTGTTGACGGCGGTGATTATTGGAAGATTCAGGCGAAGACAAACCAACCCGGTGTTGCTGTCTACTTTGCTGACGAAAACAGCGGCTGGGTGGTACTGGGGAACGGTAACTCTTTATTGACGGAAGACGGTGGCGAAACGTGGAGACTGCAAACCGCGACTCGAAGCACAAGCGGCTTGCGCCGTATCACCTTCCGCTCTAATACAGAGGCTTATGCACTCGGTGGTGGCGGTGCTTATGTTACTGAGGATCAGGGGTTGACTTGGAAAGCTGTTCCTATTGATACGGGAGAAAATGCAGCCGATAATATGGTCGCTATGGAAGAATTCAACCCGTTTTTACCCGAAGGAGCCGAGTTAGAATTCGAGGAAACAGAAGCAGCGGAAGAAGCGGCTGAAGAAGGACCGACGTTAACCTACGACGAGACACCAGAAGAAATTCAGAATCGGCTGCGGGCGCAGTGGCAACGTCCGGGACGGCTTGTTCCCGAGGGTGAACTCCCACCCAACGCCGAACGTGCTACACCGTCACCGGAATCCGCACAGCAACAACCGCCACCCCCACCGCAACCCGAAGGCCGCAGAAGGGGAAGGGGGAGTCGCCGAGTCGCCAGTGTGTATTTCCTTGATGCAGAACTTGCATGGGCGGTCGGCAGTGGCGGTAGTATTTTCCACACGACAGATGGTGGACAGACGTGGGAACGTCAACTCGGCGAAGCGGAACGTAACGACTTCCGAGAAGTCCTCTTCTACGACGACAAAAACGGTTGGATAGCTGGAGATGGTGGCGTTTTATTGGAAACCCAAGACGGTGGAGAGACGTGGGATTCACTTCCAAGCCGAACGCGTCAACGCTTGATCGGTATACACTTCGCCAGTCTCGAACCGAAATGGGGCTGGACGATGCAACGCGATGGAACTGTTCTCTACACGACAGACGGTGCAGCGTGGACAGCAGGCGACACCCCCGAACAACCGCCATTTATGGAAGGCGATTCGCCGGGGACATTCTCGCTGAACGATGTCGATTTCGGTAAGTTTTCTGAAGGGTGGGCGGTCGGTAGACTCGGATACATTATCCACAACAAAGACGGAGGTCCGACGTGGACACCTCAGCGCACAACTGCAAACGACACCCTTACGGATGTAGATATGAAATTCGCGCCGCTCGGGTGGTCGGTCGGACAAGCCGGGGTGACCCAACGCACCATCAATGGTGGTGAGTACTGGCGGCTCCACGAAACGAAAATTAAGTATGATCTCAATGCCGTCTCATTTATTGCGAAACGGACTGGCTGGGCGGCTGGTGAGGCTGGTATTGTCCTAAAAACGACGGATGGCGGCTTCAATTGGGAGCCGAAAACAACTGGCATTAATAAAACGCTCCACGGTATCCTCGCCCTCTCTGAAAAGGAAATTTATGCGGTCGGTGAAGAGGGTATAATTATCCGCTCGACCGATGGTGGCGAAACGTGGGAACAGGAACACACCGATATTGATAACCACCTCTATGTTATTACGCGTGCCAAAGATGGTAAAGCGTTGTGGGTTGTTGGACAATGGGGTGTCGTCCTCCGCCGGACGTTAGAGACACAGGAACAGATGTCCATGCGGTAATATGGAGGCGTGTATGTCATCTATTGCAGCCAGAACTTATCTGACCCCGGAAGAATACCTCGCCTTTGAACGCAAGGCGACGCTGAGTTTGCGTGACATCTACAACAGCGTTGAAATAAAATACAAACAAGACTTACGTAAAATTACAAAATTACGCCCGCAGTGCGGTTTCCTAACCGCACTGATCACGGAATTGCGTAAGTCGTAACAAAGAAGGCTTGATACAATCAATCAGATATGTTACACTCCATGCATAATGAACGACTTTAACTTCATCGACCTCTTTGCCGGCATAGGCGGGATTCGCATTCCGTTTGAGAAGTTAGGTGGAACATGTGTGTTCAGTTCTGAATGGGATAAATACGCCCAGCAGACTTATTCGCATAATTTCGGGGAAACACCTGCTGGTGATATTACCAAAATCAACGAAATTGACATTCCAGACCACGATATTCTATTGGCAGGTTTCCCGTGTCAGCCTTTCAGCATTATTGGGGATAAACAAGGCTTTGAAGACACGCGTGGCACACTGTTTTTCGACATCGTTCGGATTTTGAAGCAGAAACAGCCGAGTGCGTTCCTTCTTGAAAATGTTAAGCAGCTGCTCACACATGACAAGGGACAAACCTTCGCGGTTATACAAGAACAATTATCACGATTAGGTTACACTACTTACCACAAGGTGTTGAATGCGCTTGACTTTGGATTGCCACAGAAGCGAGAACGGATTTTCATCATCGGGTTTCGTGAACCTATAGCATTTGATTTTCCGAAACCTATCGGCGCGTATAAACCGCTTTCAGAGGTACTGGAACCTGACGAAGGCGTTGAACCGAGTTTATTTGCATCAGAACGTATCCAAAGATCGCGACGCGAGAAGTGTAAAGGCACACCCTTCTTCCCCTCTATCTGGCACGAAAACAAAGGTGGTAATATCTCGGTGTTACCCTTTTCGTGCGCACTAAGAGCGGGTGCCTCTTATAACTATCTTCTGGTAAACGGCATCAGGCGACCCTCTGGCAGGGAATTGCTGCGTCTACAAGGGTTTCCTGAAGACTTCGAGATTGTAGGGAATATGATGCAAATTAGAAAACAGACTGGAAATAGCGTCGCCATTCCTGTCGTTCAAGCGATTGCTGAAAAAATGTTGAAGGCATTGCAAGAACGTAAACCAATGATACTACCTGAGGAACAATTGCTTCTTTTTGAAAATAGAATCAATGCTTATGTTTAATGGAGAATAAAACAGCCAAAGACCATCTTGACACTGTTATCAGAAAAGCCAGAGTTCATTTTTACAAACCGATACAAATTGCAGAGATACTTCATAGAGATAGGATTGAGAAAGACATTGACCTCGGGGATTTAGAAACCTACCGAACGCCTTCAAGAAAATGGCGAGATGCGATTTCTCGTAGGTTTATCGGACGGATCTCTACATCAAGCGCAAGGTACCAAGACGACCTTTTTAATCCCAACGCTATACCACCATCAGTTTTAGTACAACTGGGAAAGATAAATCGAAGCAGCAACGGGGCAGTTGAGGCTTATATCTATACAGCGTTAAGAGACCGACTTTCCCAAATGTCATCGGGTTTATCTGCTGTTGTACAAGCAGATAGCGACTCTTTTGAACTAAGGAACTTCATAGATAGTTTTACGCGGAATCCCGGACTCTCACGAAGCATTGACAAGATATTCGAGATTGTAGTTTATGCCCTATTTTCCACGCTGTTGGAAGTCCTTGATGTCAAAATCGGGGTGCAAATTAACAATATTAATGATACG
The DNA here is from genome assembly GCA_028820845.1 of Candidatus Poribacteria bacterium. Classification (NCBI taxonomy): domain Bacteria; phylum Candidatus Poribacteria; species Candidatus Poribacteria bacterium. Next base: position 76,111 of record JAPPII010000013.1, on the reverse strand, counting down.
ATTCTAAACGAGTTCTCTGATTTCACCGAAAAGGTTCTGGGATTGTCTGAAGATACACTGGAGATATATCAAGCAGCTAAAGTTTATCGAGTAGGTGTCACTAACGCGGCGGACAGAGGCCTTGATATGTGGGCAAACTTCGGGGTTGCTATTCAGATAAAACACATATCTCTCACACCGGCAACCGTGGAGGACATAAGTAGCGCGATTTCTGCCGATCGGATAATTATCGTCTGTAAGGAATCTGAAAAAGATATCCTCGTATCTGTCTTGAAACAATTTGGCAGTGCCAGTCGAATTCAGAGCGTAATAACCGAGGATGAACTCGATGAGTGGTATGAAAAAGCCTTGCGTGGGCAGTCGTCTGGGTTAATTGGTGGTAAGATATTACAAAAACTCGCAAACGAGATAAAGGTTGAGTTCCCTTCAACTACCTCAGAATTTGATGATTTTTTCAATACGCGTGGTTACCACCATTTCGCGTTTGTAGACTTTTGGCAAATTTAGATTTCTTAAAAGACAGGACTTACGCAAAATTGGATCAGAACGCCCATTTTGATATGATGAAGGCACTTTCTATCAGGGTTCGGTGCGGTTAGAAACCGCACCTACCAGGGGAGTGCGTAAGTCCTGAAAAGATAAACAAAAATGTAGCCTAAAACGTAGCGGAAGGGTTTTTGCGAATCAACACGGGATTTGGTCTGGGAATAGACCAAATCCATTCCTTGTATTACATTTGCGCGTGTGGCATTCCGTGGGGTGTTTCTTCAGATCTACGGAGAGGATCGTTGTTCATTCAATTCGCCTGACCGAACCGCAAGGAAAAATTAAAAAATGAAATCAAAATCCAGTAAAGCTTTACTCATCTCAGTTCTATTACACTTCGGTGCTGGAGTGCTTGGATTCTTCTACTGGTTCGGTACGAACCCGCAGCGAAACACCGACAGCATCAACGCGCTGCTGATCGCGGAAGAAAAGCCGAAAGTTAGGCGCGTGCAACGGCGAAAACGCGTACAAATGACCCAGAAAAGGACCCGCGATACCAACCAACCGCGACTGAAAATCCTTACGAGTAACCAACCTGCTACGACTCGTGGGGTCGTTTCCGCTGCAGAACCAGCACCCTTCCAACCGTTCGATATGGATAATTTAGGGGAACCCGTTGGACCCACAACAACAACGGTTGAATTTGACAATACGCCACGTGTGCAAAGGGTTGTTGAACGTCCTTCCAGGAAACGACCGAAGACCCAAGAACGTCCCAAAAGTAGGTTAGTGCGGTTCATTGAGGCACAAGAGGGTCCCCAGCGTATCGTCTACTGCATCGATCTCTCTACGAGCATGCAAAACCTTCCACCGCACAAACTCAAGCGAGTCATAGACCTCATGCGAGATTCACTCACCTTCCTTGAATCTCACGACAGTTTCAATATCGTAGCATTTAGTGCGGAATTGGTTGTCTACCAAGAAGGTTTCATTCCCGTAGATGAAGAGACGGTTGCAGCCTCGTCGAACTATCTCGCTAACATCCAATCTCATATCTATACAGACGGCACCGACCACGATATGCTAACGGCGTTGACAGAAATCGCAAAGACTGCACCCACGATTGTTGTCCTCTTTAGCGATGGTATTCCCACGACAATCGAAGGTCCCGATCTCACGCTCGTCGGTCAACACGCTGCGGGGAATGGACGTATTTTCGCGATGGGGACTGGAATGGCACCTAATTTCCCGGGGGCAGTGATGCTGAAGCAGCTCGCCACCGTCAGCAAAGGCGACCTCTGGCTGGTTGACAGAAGTAGAATGAGATAAAAGGGAAAAAGTGTTTGTGTTTATCATAGGACTTACGCAGGATGCTCTTTTGTAGCATGATTCACGTCGCATAAATCAACGGTATGAATGCCTGATGGCATTCCCCGGGGGCGAGTACGCCGCAAACCTGTTAGGTTGTGTCTTCCAAACGTTTATGTGTGTATAGGAATTTCCATCTCACAGAATGCATGACTGCCAAAATTGCGTAAGTCCTATATCATTGCAACACGGATTAAACAACGCGTGGCGTAAAAGTAGCAACATGAGTTAGATTAACAAGTGAGATAATGCACCCTAGTCAAGGCACACACTGTCTGCAAGCATGGACTTATGCTCCGTAGCAATGAATATTAAAGGAGAAAAATATGCTGTTTGATCCTAACAGAGTGTTAGTTGTCCTCACCTTTTGTTTATGCAGCCTGCCTCTACTCTTTATAGGATGCGACGAGGCAAACCCAGGAACAGTACTCTCTCAAATTGAATCCGCTACACAAACTCCCGACCTCTTTAGCCAAGAAGAATGGGAAGTCATAAGGAGCTTATCTCCTCTACCCGATAAACCACCACCGAATCCTACCAATTACGTCGCCGATGATCCTAACGCTGCACGCTTAGGTCAGAAGTTTTTCTTTGACTTCCGATTTTCAAAACACAGCACGATTGCTTGTTCAACATGCCATTCGCCATTTTACGCATTCGCAGATATTGAATCAACTTCATTCGCTACCGGCCGCGGTACAAGAAATACACCGACCGTGCTTAATGCCGCCTATAATACTTGGCAACTCTGGGATGGTAGGTCGGAGACGATGTGGACACAAGCACTCTTTGCCCTTGAAGGTGAAAGTGAAATGGCTGGTACACGCACTCAGTACGCGCATGTCATCAATGAACACTATAAAACCGAATATGAAGCGGTGTTTGGTCGGCTCCCCGAACTCGAAGATATCACCCGCTTTCCAACTGACGGTAAACCCGGAGACCCCGCGTTCGATGGCATGTCAGAAGCAGATCAGATCGCTGTGAACATCATCTTCTCAAACATCGGTAAGGCAGTTGAGGCATACCAACGCCTTTTAATTACCCCCGATGCACCATTTGATCGGTATATCGCAGGTGATGAGACAGCAATCTCGGCTGAGGCGAAGCGCGGCTTGAAAGTATTCATCGGCAAAGGCGGTTGTGTTGACTGTCATAATACACCGAGATTTACGGACAATGCATTTCATAACATCGGCATTCCACAAGACGGTTTGACAGAAGACAAAGGACGATTTCAAGGGATCCCGAAACTCTTAGCGAATATATTCAACAGTGCGGGTATCTATAGCGATTCCAGAGAATCGTCTGAAGAGATGCTGCGTCTTCTGGAAACGAAACCTGAGGATCAAGGCGCGTTCAGAACACCGACGTTGCGAAACTTTGCGATAACGGCACCTTATTTCCATACCGGTGAATTTCCAACACTTGAATCGGTGATCGCATTTAAGAATGCTGGCGGTCTCACCAACGGATTTCCGGGTATAGGTAGTGTGCCGATAGAACCCCTTCATCTCAGCGAACAGGAACAAAGTGATTTGATTGCGTTCTTAAAAACATTGACAGGCGAATTACCGCCCGCACATTTGCTTACAAAACCCAGATAGGACGGATTTCCAAATCCCGACCGCTTTCAATAATTTTTGTTCATCGGAATCAGCGGCAGAATCTGTTTCAATGCCCTTGATTTACCACCAGGGTACCGAAGCGGACTTTTTGCTAATTTAGGCATGACGATCTGTTACCCATATTTGTAGTCTGTGATTTTGACTCGCTTCTTGATTAAGCACGACAAGTCTTTTTTGATACGTTTGGGTGATGATTCGCCTCAAAAAATAGTTAGTTTTAAGGTGAAGTATAGCAGAAGTCGCTTGAAAAAACACGCGACTTCTGTTTTTCTGCCAGAGCCATTCAATTCTTCTGTAGGAGGGAACTCCGATTACCGACACATTCTTGTAGCGGCAAACTTTCAACTCGCGATGCCCTCGCAAAAATACGCAAAAAATCCGACAATTGAATGGCCCTGAGGGAACGCTATAAATTTTTGACAGAAAGTTGAAAATATGCGATAATATTCACGAAGACACTCGAAAATCGCAGTGTTTGTATCATTTCAACAGACTCCGTGCCGAAGCCAGCATCATGAAGGGCAGCCCAAACGCTGTCCTGCTGGCAGGCGAACTGAAAATACAGAGCCAAACGGAGAAAAAATGAATCAAGAAAAATTTGAAGAACTCCTGTTAGCTCAACTCTCTGAAATCGGTAACAGGATGTCGTCTATGGATGAGCGGATGTCATCTATGGAAAACAGGATAGATGAGCGGATGTCATCTATGGAAAACAGGCTCTCATCGCTGGAGCAAAGTATGGCATGGGTGCGCGGGAAACTCGAAGGACGGGGCGAATTCTGGGCGGACATCAAGTCTTGGGTTGCCCTCGTTGTTGCTGTCGCAGCGATCATTTTTGCGTGGTTGAAATAATGGCAATTTGCACACATCGCAAGGAGGGGCATCGTAACCGTTGGGAATTGAATTATCGGGTCGCTCATAGTGCTGTAGAAACCCTTATGTCTTCTGCTTTTAGCCCTCTGTTTATCTCTTTATCGCCTTTAACAATTATAAACGTCGCTCATAGAAAAGTCGTTTATCAAGGTATGTAGGGTAAGGCTTCCAAAGAAAGGTACGCCTTGAAAAGGAAAAGTATCTTGATTGCGAGATTGAAACATCTGCTTCTGGTTAAGGATTATGGGTCGGGAATGAATTGAAAAGGAAAAGTATCTCGATTGCGAGATTGAAACATGCATCATTGGGAATCCATGCATTGGATAACAACGAATACGCCGCCCCAGCTTTTCAGGCGTTGACCCAATCCCAAACTAAGACATTAGAGAGTTTGGAGAAATTATCTCCCAGTGCGCAACCTGTCCAAGGAACTATGGCTACACCCCAACTCGCCGGAATTCTGGAGAGATTGACGGTCGCATTGGAAGGACTTCAGCAGCCCACACATATTGCAGATGCCAACGCACTCGTTGAAGTCTTAGGGAAACTCGCCATCGCACACCAGCCCCCGCCGGAGCAAAAGGCAATTACAGGTGAAACCGATGACCGCTGATTGCTGACTGCTAACAAATCCTGCAAATCCTTCACCCCTGATAAGTCGGAGCACCCTCTCGGACCACAGCCTAACAGGCTATAGTACACAGGACTTACGCAAGTAGCATAAGTTGTTGGTTTGCTGTTACTCAAATTTTACACTTGACATCTATCTAAAAACCCTCTAAAATGGAAGCAGCTAAACCAAAATAGAGAGGAAAATAGAAACATGCCACAAACGGATACAAATCAACCCAATGTTATCGTTTTTTTCACCGACCAACAACGGTGGGATACCTCCGGCTTGCATGGCAACCCGCTCGACTTGACCCCCAATTTCGACCGGATGGCACAACGCGGCACACACGTCCATCGCTCCTTTACATGCCAACCCGTCTGCGGTCCTGCGCGCTCATGTCTTCAAACCGGATTATATGCAACCCGCACAGGATGCTTCCGAAACGGTATTCCGCTGTCCCCGAACCTCAAAACCCTCGCACACCACTTCGGTGAGGCAGGTTACGCCACGGGATACCTCGGCAAATGGCACCTCTATAGCGGCGGTACAGGACCGGGCCCCGTGCCAGAGGAGCACCGCGGCGGGTATGACTATTGGTTAGCGTCTAACGTCCTTGAGTTCACTTCCGACGCGTACCAGACAACGCTTTACGATAACGACAATAAACCCGTTGATCTCCCCGGCTACCGTGTGGACGCGCTCACCGATGCGGTGATTCGCTACGTTGACCGACACCAAAACGAGCCCTTTTATCTCTTTACGTCATACATTGAACCGCATCATCAAAACCATCTGGACGACTATCCACCGCCGGACGGGTATCGGGAACGGTATACTGGGAAATGGATACCGCCAGACCTTGCAGCACTCGGTGGCTCGACGCACCAGCACTTAGGCGGTTACTACGGTATGGTAAAAAGGTTAGACGAAGCACTGGGTAGAATTTTAGATGCGCTCAAAAGCCTCCATCTACTTGACAACACGATCATCCTCTTCACCTCCGATCACGGGTGCCATTTCAAGACACGTAACGGCGAATACAAACGCTCCTGCCACGAGAGTTCAATTCGTGTGCCGACTGCGTTCCACGGCCCCGGTTTCATCGGCGGCGGTCAGCTTCAAGAACTTGTGAGTCTCGTGGATATTCCACCGACACTCCTCGATGCAGCAGGTTTGGCGGTGCCGGGTGAAATGCAAGGGCGTTCCATTCTACCGCTCGTTCGCGGCGAGACAGACGACTGGCCAGAAGAGGTATTCGTCCAAATCAGTGAAGCACAAGTCGGACGTGCCGTCCGTACGCAACGCTGGAAATACGGTGTGGATGCGCCACATCAAAATGGCGGCAGAGATGCCGGATCTGACCGGTATGCCGAGCAATACCTTTATGATCTCGAAGCAGATCCGTATGAGTTACGGAATCTCATCGGATTGCAATCGCATGAACCAGTAACAGCGGTAATGCGGGAACGGCTCCTTCGGCGAATGCTGGAGGCAGGTGAAGAAAGACCGACAATCGAACCGGCACCCACACAAAGAAGCGGACAACGCAGTGTCTCTGAAGCAGAAGCGAGAAGTTAGTAGGTCATGAAACCTGGGGTAAGGAATTCGTGATAGATAAACTGCTCTATTTTAAGAATTTTGTACAGGATAATCGGAAACCTGCGCGAAACGAAGTGGAGCGCAGACCAGGAGCCTATAGTTAAAAAAATGAAAATTACAGATGTCAAAACACTGGTCATGGGTACCAGTTGGCGCAACTTAACGTTTGTCAAAGTTGAAACAGACGAAGGCTTGACAGGTGTCAGTGAGGTGCGGATGAATAACCGTACAGACGCGCTTGTCGCCTACATTGATGGTGCGAAAAAACGGCACGTTATCGGAAGCGATCCGTTCAACACAGAAGACCTCTACCAACGCCTGTTCCGCGACGATTACGGTCGCGCCGGTGAAATCGTCGCAACCGGCATTAGCGTTATTGAGATTGCGTGCTGGGATATTATCGGCAAAGCACTCAACCAACCGGTTTATCGGCTGCTCGGTGGTGCCTGTCGTGATAAGATTAAAGCGTACGCGAATGGCTGGTATCGTGTTGAACGCTCATCTGAAGAGTTTCACGCTGCCGCAAAAAGGGTACTTGAAAAAGGGTACCGGGCACTCAAGTTCGACCCGTTCGGTGCGGGGTACTATGAACTCTCTTACGAAGAGAAACTGAAATCCGTTGAACTCGTTGAAGCCGTGCGCGATGCCGTGGGACCCGATGTCGAAATTCTGGTTGAGATGCACGGTCGGTTCAGTCCTTATGTGGCGATTGAGATAGCCGCAGAACTGGAAAAATACCAACCGAGCTGGGTTGAGGAGCCTGTACCGCCCGATAATATCGCAGCACTCGCAAAAGCCGCTGAAAAGATTAATTTACCTGTCGCCACCGGCGAACGACTCCACAATAAATACGAGTATCGTGAGCTGATTAACCTACAAGCAGCAGACATATTGCAACCGGATATTACCCAGACGGGCGGTTTTTTGGAGACCAAGAAGATCGCAGCGATGGGCGACATGTGCTACATGACCGTTGCGCCGCACAATGTCGGCGGTCCCGTCTCTACGGCAACTGCCTTGCATTTTGCCGCTTGCACGACTAACTTTAAGATTCAGGAACATTTCAACGATTTCTCTGAGGCATGGGTGAAAGAAGCGGCAACCGGATGTCCGGAAGTTGTTGACGGCTATTTTAGTCTGCCCAATGGACCTGGACTCGGTATGGAACTCAATGAGGAGCTTATCGCCGAACATCCGTATCGTGAAGGTTCGTTCAACCTCTTTGAAGACGACTGGCACAAACGCGAATATTAGAATATGAGTAGGAGTTAATTAACACGCATGAGTTTTCACTATAAAGATGGGTATCTCTACTGCGAAGAAATGAGAGTTAAAGACATCCAGGAACAGGTACCCTACAGTCCATTTTATCTCTACAGCCTCGCGCAGTTGGAGGCAAATTACGCTGCATATCAGAAAGCACTTGACGGCATCGATTCGATTATAGGCTATGCAGTTAAAGCCAACAATAACCTTCACCTGCTCAAACGTCTCAGTGCACTCGGCAGCGGTGCAGTCCTTGTCAGCGGAAATGAATTGAAGGTGTCGCTCGCGGCAGGGTTCGATCTGAGACGGACAATTTTAAACGGGAACGGGAAAACGCTTGCGGAACTCAGTCTCGCCGTTGAACACGGTGTGCTCATTAACATCGACAGCGAATTCGATTTAGCACATATTCGGCAGACAGCAAAAAACCTCGGCAAACCCGCAGATGTGCTTATTCGTATCAACCCAGATGTGGATCCGGGAGTCCATCCCTATGTTTCCACAGGCATGAAAAATTCCAAGTTCGGCATCCGTAATGAACGGTTGGACTGGTTTTTGAACGAAATTCGCAAGGACAATCTACTGAATTTAGTGGGTGTGCACTGCCATTTGGGTTCGACAATTAAGGAGGTCCGAATCTTCCGAGATGCCACAGAGATTATGCTTGCCTTTATGCGTGCGATCCAAGCGGAAGGTTTCTCAGTGCGCTATCTCAATATCGGCGGCGGTTTGGGTATCGACTACGAACGCACGGGTGAGGAAATCCCGACTCCTTCTGATCTCATCGATTCTATCCGAGACCTGTTGTCTGAGGATATTACGCTTATTATTGAGCCGGGTCGTTCTCTTGTGGGCAATACCTCTATCTTTGTTAATCGCGTTACGGGCGTAAAGACCAACGGTAATAAGCACTTCATTGTTACCGATGGGAGTATGTCGGAATTGATCCGTCCGAGCCTTTACGATGCCTATCAACACATTCAGTTTATCGAACCCGTTGATGGGGTGGTCGAAACGTACGATGTCGTTGGTCCTGTCTGTGAATCTTCAGATTTTCTGGGCAAAGGACGTGCGCTTCCGACCCCGCACGAAGGAGCAGGACTTGTCGTTTGCGATGCGGGTGCCTATTGCCACGCCATGAGTTCCAACTATAATCTAAAGATGCGTCCACCGGAATACCTTGTTGACGGTGGTAGTTTTACATGTATCCGTCGAGTTGAAACATTAGACGACTATTTGCGCGTTTTCGACGTATAGCCTGTTTGGGCAGGTGCTCGCGCCTGCCCGTTGTCCCTACAAGCGTTCCTCCAAAAACGCAATCCCTGCCTCCAAATCAATTTCATGTTCACCTTGAAAATGATCCAGCACCAACCGATCAGGTTTCCCCGATGCTGTATAGATTTTCTCCAATTGTTCAAAGGCCTCTAATGCATCAGTCTCAATGAAACAGAGATCATCAGAGCCGATTTGCGCCATACACGCCCGCGGTGCTATTAATCCCGCCACGTCAGCAATATCGCCAGCTTTCCGAAGCCCGAACATAAACTGCGAGCCACACGTATTTCCGCGTCCGCGGTCGTTTAGCGCGTCTGTCAATGTGCTAAGATAACAGACGATAACAGCCGCCTTAATCCGCCGATCCAAGGCGGAAATGTACGTCGTCATCGTTCCACCAAAGGAACATCCCATACAGCCCAACCGCCGACCATCGACTTCAGAACGCGACTGGAGATAGTCCAAGCACCGTTGACCGTCTGCGATATTCAGCTGCAGGAGTTGATAACCGAAATATCCAAACGCGAGATAGGCGATATTGCACCCGTCGCGACTCGGACGACGCACCCACTCATCTCTATCTTTGCGTTCACCAAAGCATCGCCAATCCGGCGCGAGTGTCACAAAGCCGCGCTTTGCCAATTCTACGGCGTACTGTTTCTGATAGTCTTCTACAATCCCGACTGCGCCATCTTTACCAATGCCGTGTCCATGTGCACACAGGACCGCTGGTGCAGGATTCTCCGCGCTTGCGCCATCTGGGATTAAAACGTAGGCCGGAATGGAAGAGAACGGATCTGGATTGAAGATAATCTTCTCCCGTGTGTAGCCATCGTGTTGTGTTCGTTCAAGCGTTTCAACTTCCAATGGTACGGTTTCTGGTGAAGGTCCTAAGTCCTTAACGACATTACGCCGGAATTTCCTTCGCCATGTTTGCCATTCGGCTTTTGTTGTACCATCGAAGTGAAGGGGTGGCGTTGCCTTCAGAAGCTGTTCAACGCCCTGTTCTGCTGTCAAAAAACGCTGTGCTGTCATAATCTGTCTCCTCTCGCCTATGATGAATTCCTGTTATAGAAAATCACTTATCTTTCCTCTATCTATACCGCAAATCAAAGAAAAAATCAACTGTTATTTTCTTACAATCCGACCGCGTAAAAAAAGAAAAACGCGGTAATACACCGCGCTTTTCGGAGTTTTTGCTTATAGATGAGCTTGGAAAGCACACCTACAAACAGACGCTATTAACATCCTTGCATACAATGCAAATTACTTCAAAATGACCATTTTTCGCGTTGATAAAACTGTGTCTGCATGGAGTTGATAGAAATAGACACCGCTTGCGACGCGTTCACCAACATCATTTCTGCCGTCCCAATACGCCGCACGCTGCTGCTCGGTGTAATAACCTTCCGACTGATGTCCGAGCACCAAGGTACGCACCACGTTGCCTTTCGCGTCGTAGATGATAATTTTCACATCAGCTGGTTTTGCTAACTGATAGGGTATCCACGTCTCCGGGTTGAACGGATTCGGGTAGTTTGGCAACAATGCAGTTTCTACTGGCACTGCTTTGGTTTCCGTTGTCAGCGTTGTCAAGAGCTCTTCCAGTACTTTAACGCCCCTCTGGAAGGCTTCATCCGTATGGCTTCCGTACTGTTTAGCGTTGTTGATCCAGTGTTGAAGCCTTTCGGCTGTGAGTACCCCAAACATCTGTGAAGATACCGGTGGAGCCGCTGCTGCGGCCTCAAGCAAGGTAATAATTCGTAGCACGTCTTGACGATCAACGACACCATCACCAGTGACATCTGGATTTGGATGTACGTCATCAGCGACAGATTGCCCGAAGTAGCGTATAATCTCTATCAGATCGTCCACATTCACAACACCGTCAAGATTAATATCCTCGGGTACGGCTTTGGGCAATCTGTTCATATCCCACAGCAAAACGGTTCCACTTGATCCCAAGCTTACCAACGTATCGTCGGGTGTGAATGCTAACCAATTTGTGTCTGCCGAGGAACCAAAAAGTGTCCGCTGGACTTCGCCCGTGTGGGCGTTCAACAAGCGAATCACGCGCCATCCGCCAGCTGCCAACGTCTGACCATCCGCGGACAACGCCAGTGCTTGACCTGAAGTATTCTCAATAGTTCGCTTGAGTTGACCGTTCCGAGGGTTCCAAAAACGAATCTCACCCCAGTCCCCACTCACCAGTGTGTTGCCATTAGGCAAGAAAGCGAGGGACTGAACACCGTCTGTATGTCCTTCAAGGGTCTGTTGGAGTTGACCTGTCTGAGCGTTCCATAAACGAATTGTTCGATCCCAACTCCCACTCACTAAGGTTTTACCATCTGGTGAGAACACGAGGGTAATGATAGGTTCAGTATGTCCAGAAAGTGTCCGCTGAAGTTTGCCATTATTGGCGTTCCACACAAGAATTGTCCCATCCAAACCCTCACTCGCTAAGGTTTTACTGTCAGGTGAAAATACTATAGGCCCGACACCTATACCCTCCAAAGGAAGGGTCTTCTTGAACCAATCTGTGCGAGTATTCAACAAACGAATCCCAGGATCCCTATCCGTGGCGGCAATCCCCAGCGTTTTACCATTAGGTGAATACGCGAGGTTAACGCCTCGTCCCTCTATATTAAGCACCTTGTTGAATCGCCCATTCAGCGTGTTGTAGAAAAAAATCTCCTCCTCATTTGTAATCGCTACGGTTTTGCCGTTGGGTGAGAGTGTGGCTCCTCTAAAATTAAAGTGACTCCCAATAGTTAACTTGCGCGAGCCAGTTCTGGTGCTCCAGAGACTGATAGTCCCATCCCAACTGTTACTCACCAACGTGCTGCCATCTGATGAAAATAGGAGGGAACTAGCACTATTCGTAGCTCTAATAAGCGTCCGTTGGTGTTGACCTGTGTTCGAGTTTAAAAAAAGGATGTCTCCTCCCTGTGCAACTGCTATCTGCCTGCCATCAGGAGAATATGCAACGGAGTCGTTCCAGTACTCAATCGTTCTTGTGTTTTTCCCGGTGTTAGGATTCCATAAGCGAATTGTTCTATCTCGCCCCCCACTTACGAGTGTATTATTGTCGGGTGAGAATGTAAGGGAGTGAACGCTCTCTGTATGTCCAGTAAGCGTCCTTAGGAGCTTACCCGTGCGGGCGTTCCACACACGAATCGGTTGACCCTCGTGGACACTCATAGCACTCACCAATTTCTTGCCATCGGATGAAAACACAAGAATCGAGACATCCCCTGCAGGCCCAGAGAGGGATAATTTACGTTCCCCCGTCTGAGCGTTCAATAGATCAATGCCTTGCCATCGGCCCGCTGCCAGCGTTCGGCCATCTGGAGAATATGCAAGGGACCTGACTTCTTGCCCCGCAAAGGTTGTTTTGTGTGCTTGGGTGCTTGGATTCCATAACCGAATCTCTTTGCCGCTCCCACTTGCTAACGTCTTACCATCCGGTGAATATGCAACGGAATTGACCGGATCTGTATGTCCAGTGAGGAGGGCAATCTCGGTGCCAGTCTGAGCCTCATAAAGCCAAACCCCGATACTTGTTGCGGCGGCGAGCTGCATGCCATCAGGCGACAATGCAACATCATTCACCTGACCTTTGCCGATGCGCGCTTTGACACCTGCAGGTAGATGCCATTGTGGTGTGTCTTGGGCAAAACTGCTCGTCAGAAATAACATGGGAACAAACAAAAAGATAACGCTCAAAAAACTGATTTTTTTCATCAATTTTTTCTCCTTTGTGAATGTGATTCAATCGAGCACAAGTTCAAGGATCGGACGAAATCCAAGAAAAAGTCTGCTGCTGAGTCGTTGCCTCTTGACATACTCTCTGTGCTAAAGCACAGAGATTCTTAGAATTCTGCACTTTGTGTGAGATCGTGCGATCAACGACCACTGCTTGCGTAGCAAGTCTTACGAAGCCTACTGCAACAGTTAATGCCCTAACTGCGACACCGAAGTGTCCTCAAGAACGTTTTGAGTCGTATATTTCAAGTGGGATGTGCTTTTCAGCAAATTCTTTCCCTACTCACGACTGTCAAGCATATTTTAGATATTTATGAGTCGTGCAGGCTTTTACGTCGTTGTCTGAATATCAAGCAATATACCAGTGCATCAACGTACAACCAATGCCGAACACTCTACTATTTAGACGATTTAGAAAGAAAAAGGTTTAGGAAAAACTACGAAAAACATTGGCGGTGTCTACATCCCCCGCCTAAAGACTGGGGGTTTTGACACCGAAGAATTTGATAAAAAAAATATTTTGTCAGGCAATGATTTACAACTGTAGCAGGATCCCCGATTCCGATTCTACCTTGCGACTCCCTCCGAAAATCATAGATACAAATTCCGCTTGACTTTTACCAAATTCCGTGCTAAAGTAGTATTATGAACGACACATTGCTCAGCGTCCAGAATCTCAAAACCTATTTTCGCACGCCAGAAGGGGTCGCGCGTGCCGTTGATGGCATCTCTTTCGACATCAAACCGAACGAGATTTTCGCACTCGTCGGTGAATCAGGTTGTGGTAAAAGCGTCACTGCCCTCTCCATCATCCAACTCGTTGCGAAACCCGCTGGGTTCATCGCAGGCGGTGCTATTTCCTATAAAGGTCAAGACATCACACAACTCTCAGAAGTCGAGAAGCGGAAAATTCAGGGCAACGACATCGCCATGATATTCCAAGAGCCGATGACCAGCCTGAATCCAGTTTTCACGATCGGCAACCAGATTTCAGAAGCGATCCGACAGCATCAGCATCTGCGTGGAACGGCTGCACGGACTGCAGCGATCGAAATGCTTAATCTCGTCGGTATTCCAGAACCCGCTGCCCGTTACGATGAATACCCGCACCAGATGTCCGGTGGCATGAAACAACGCGTCATGATTGCTATGGCACTCTCCTGTCACCCAGGACTGCTCATCGCCGACGAACCAACGACAGCTCTCGATGTCACCATCCAAGCACAGATTCTCGAGCTCATCCAACGCCTCCAGCAAGAACTGCGGATGGCAGTGCTGTTAATCACACACGATTTAGGGGTCGTTGCGAACATCGCCGACCGCGTCGCTGTCATGTATGCGGGGAAAATTGCCGAGACAGGCACATGGGAACAACTTTACAAGACCCCACAACACCCGTATACCGTGAAACTTCTCGAATCAACACCGGCACGTGATAAACGCGGCACGCAACTCCGCACAATTACAGGCAGAGTCCCGAAAGCAACTGAATATAACGAGGGTTGTAGGTTCGCTGAACGGTGTCCGAAAGTCATGGACGGATGTGAAAATATCGTTCCGACGCTGCAGCGCGTCAATGGCAACGAACACAACGTCGCCTGTCATCTCTATAACTCTAATCCTCCGTTCAACGCCTCTGGAACCGAGGCAACAAAACTTGAACTTGAAACAGAGATAGACCGAGAAGATAGCGAAATTCCAACACAATTGACAGAAACCCACTCCCAACTTCAAGTGAAAGACCTCTGCGTCCACTATCCGATCCAAAAGGGAGTTTTAAAACGGACAGTCGGCTACGTTTATGCCGTTGACGATGTCACGTTCGATATTCCACGCGGTAAAACGCTCGCATTGGTCGGCGAGTCGGGGTCCGGCAAGACATCACTCGGAAAAGCCGTTCTCCGATTAGGGATACCTGTCGAAGGCGAGCTCACTTATGATGGCATTAACATCGCTACTGTGAAGCGTGAGCAGCTACATCCGTATCGGAAACGGATGCAAATTATTTTCCAAGACCCTTATGCATCCCTTAATCCACGGATGACCGTTGGGGCTATTATCCAAGAGGGAATGCAAGCACACAATATCGGTGGATCAACTGACGAACGCCACGAGCGAATCGCAGAACTGATGCGTCGCGTCGGCTTATCGCCGGATATGGTAACACGCTACCCGCACGAATTCTCTGGGGGTCAAAGGCAACGCATCGGTATTGCAAGGTGCCTCGCTGTCGATCCAGAATTCATCGTTTGCGACGAAGCCACCAGCGCATTGGATGTGTCCGTGCAAGCACAGATACTCAATCTACTAAAATCGCTACAAACGGATTTTAATCTCACGTATCTCTTCATCACACACAACCTTTCCGTCGTTGAGTATTTTGCGGACGAGGTAGCAGTGATGTATCTCGGTAAAATCGTTGAACGCGGGACAACAGAGGAGATTTTCGATTCTCCCAAGCACCCGTATACACGCGCACTCCTCTCTGCTGTACCGAAGATGGACGAGCAGACAGGTGTTAAAAAGATTAGATTAGAAGGGGACGTGCCTTCGCCAATCAATCGCCCATCTGGATGCCACTTTCACCCACGTTGCCCAGAAGTAATGCCTGTGTGTAAAGACACATATCCAGACGAATTGCATTTCACACAGACGCATTCCTGCCACTGTCACCTGTACCAAGAGGATTCCTGAGGGCCCAATCTGTATTCACCCCGGAAGGTATGATGAAAATTTCTAAAAGCAGTTCCAAAACCGTAAGAGAACGTAGATTAACCGGAAACCTGCAAGAACGAAGGACTTCGCCCCATACGCTATTCGCTATGGGGACCCCAGCCCAGGAGCGATCGTTAAAAAATGCCAAAAATTAAAATACTCTCTGCAGATGTCGCCAACAAAATCGCCGCAGGCGAAGTTGTCGAACGTCCTGCTTCAGTCGTTAAAGAACTTATCGAAAACGCTGTGGATGCTGAAAGCACTTCGATTCGCGTCGAAGTCCGTGCCGGTGGGAAACGTCTTATCCACGTCTCCGATAACGGCAGCGGCATGGAACGTGAGGACGCGCTCCTCGCCTTAGAACGCCATGCAACGAGCAAAGTCAACCGTATCGAAGACCTTACGCAGATTCAAACCTTTGGATTCCGGGGTGAAGCCTTAGCCAGTATCGCCTCGGTCTCACAATTTGAACTCCTCACCCGTACACCTGACGCACTCATTGGCACAAAGGTGAATGTTGACGGTGGTGTCTTCCGATCCGTGCAAGAAAGCGGATGTTCTCCCGGCACCCACATGTCGGTCAACAACCTGTTTTACAACGTCCCGGCACGTCTGAAGTTTCTGAAAACCGATACCACAGAGATGAACCACGTCACGCGGCAAGTAACATGGACAGCCCTCGCACATCCGAACATCCAATTTTCGCTAACACACAACAGCAGATCCATTCTTGATGTTCGCGCGTGTGATTCACACTTGGAGCGGGTACGCCTCATATACGGCAAAGAATTCGCTGACAATCTTATCGAATTTACAGAAGAATTGCCCGACTTGAAGATGTATGGCTTACTCGGGAAACCGGAATTTACAAAACCGAACCGTGAGTATCAACTCTTTTTTCTCAACCAGCGACCGATTCGCAGTCCCATCATAGCTGCAGCACTCACAGAAGCACTCAGTTCCATGATTGTCAAGGACCGGCAGCCTGTCGCCCTACTTTTCCTAACGCTCGATCCCGAAGCCGTTGATGTCAACGTACATCCCGCCAAAATAGAGGTGCGTTTTCGGAACGAACGTACAATTTACAGCGGTATCGTTCGGATGCTCCGTAACGCCATCCATAAAGCGAAGTACATCCCAAAAATCGAGACAGCCGTTGAACCTTCGCAATCCGAGGCAACCGCTAAGCACCGCGATATCAGTCTACCACAACGGGTCTCCACACCTATTACTGGGAAGGGACAACGCACACAATTTAGAGGTCAGCCATCAGCAGTCAGCAGTCAGCCAGAGAGTCCTGTGGAAGCGGAAAGCGGGAGTTCGGGGTTACAAACTTCTCACACATCGCCAGCAACCGACAACCAACAGATAGTTGCGCCTACTGAAATTGTTGTGCAACCCCCGCAGCAGCAGGTTCCTGAAGACACCGATCTCAGTCTGCTCGATTTTGAGCATATCCAACTGAAAACCAATCTTTTTAAGACCTACATTGTCGTTGAGGCGAGAGATAAAATCTTCTTTATTGATCAACACGTCGCTGCGGAGCGCGTCCTTTACGAACGCTTCGTCAACCAGATGAAAACCGATGGTATTCCTGTGCAAGGGCTGCTATTACCCGTCACGCTGGAAGCCACGGCGCAGCAGCTCGGTACTCTCAAGATTCACGGCGACATCTTTAAGAAACTCGGTTTTGATTTGGAGGAATTCGGTGGGAATACTATTTTGATTCGGGCAATTCCGGCACCTCTGCCGACACGTGTCGCTGCACAGACCGTTACGGACCTACTCGACAAACTCCCAACGCAACCACACACTGAAGTGCAAATCCCGGAAGCGATTGAGAACGCCTTGATAACCCTCGCATGTAAATCGGCTGTTAAGGCAGGGGATACACTGGATACGAAAGAGATGATAAACCTCCTCAAAGAGTTATCGGAGGCAAAGCTACCCTTTAATTGCCCGCACTCACGACCCATTATCGTCGAGATGGGACGCGATGAACTCGAACGGCGATTTCATCGGTAAAAAATGCAGAATGCCCTACAGTTACCCTAAATGAAACACTGCAGCGAGGGCACGCGGCTGTGCATTCCGCATGTGAGTTATCGAAAACGCCACTGTCAAATGTATAACAGCGTTGTAAAGCGGCCCCAGAGAGGGATAACCCATCCTCGTTCTTGTGCCTCTCGCGAAGATGCTCAATTGAGCGGAATTCGGATGACGATGCCTCCCATGACCGAACCCAACTCAAAATCAGATCTCGGACTATCTTGGTGAGCATTGTGGCATTCAATACAGGCTTGTGCAACTGCAGTATCTGCATAGACAGCGGTGAAGTAATTTTGTCCACCGAGTTTTTCCGCTGTGTAATAATTTTCGCCGGGATTATCAAAAACGTACTTTAGTCCCATTTTTTCTGCTTCCGTTTTGGGAGCATTCTGCTTGTTGATGGGCCACATAGATAGCAAGGCATAGGTGAACCCAATATTTTTCTCAGACACCATCTCTGCACCCATCCGAAATATCTGTGCTGGCAACGGTAATGCTTTGTCATCTTTCCAGTATTCACTCGCCTCAATAACCTGCTCTTCTTCCATCAAACGATTTACAACGTTCCGTGTGTAAACCGTTCTGTTAGCCTCCATGACTGCGTGGAGTGCATCCGCCATCTTCTGCGGTGAAATCCCACCTGATTCAGGCCCCTCAGCACTACAACCGGCAAAGGTAACCACCGAAAGTATAAATAGGGCGAGTAGATGAACCCCGTTTATGACAGCATGTTTCAAATTTTTCATTCTATTCTCCTTTTAAGCCGCTGTTTAACCATATCTAAACTTTCAATATGTTCGGACGGCGTTCCGTTGAAGTTCGTTTCGATGAGCATTCGATCTGCCAAAGCGTCGATGGAGAATCCGAGTCCGTGGCAATTCATGCAGACACTCCGAATCATCTTTTCATTCGGTCTCAGACTGTCATTCTGATTGTGCTGAACAACAACTTTTTCAATGTTAGCCTGCTTATGGATTTCGCGTGGTAGATGACAAGTAGCACAGGATACACCGCTACCCGCTTCTGCTTCACCGCTCATTTCTGATTCCCATAAGGCGAAGTGCTGTGAGTGCGTATATGCCAAACTGTGCGTATCATTATGACAGAAGAGACATGCATTCACGGCAGCATATCGTCTATCAAAGCGATGTGCACTGTGACAAGATACACATGTCAAGTTTCTGGCGTGTGCTTCGGACTTCATCGGGAGTCGTGCGATACCGGGGGACATCGGGCTTAGTTCCTGCGCGAGGCGCATGCCGTGCTTACCTTTTAGGAAACCGTCCACTTCACTACTATGGCAAGTCTGGCATGCGCGATGTGTGAGTTCATTTTTCCAGACCCCACTCTGTGTATGACAGTTCTGACAGTTGACCCCAGCTTGCGCATGTGCCGTGTTTTCCCATTCATATAGTAGCGTAGAATCCAAATTCACGTCAACGGGTGCATCTTGTTCAGTGGCACTTAGCGGTTCGGTCGCGATTCCCTCAAACAGATGGAGAAACTGTGTCATGTTTGGTGCTGGTCCGGTTGCTTCATCTAAAACATCCGGTTCATCAAGGTGTTTACTTAGGAAATCTTCGTATAATGCCCGATTGTCGTGAAAGTTGTGACATCCAGCAGAAGCACATGTATCAAATCCGAGGCCCTGATGACTCGGACGTTCATTACCGATATCAGCATGGCAGCGGAAACAGTAATCTGTTGGAAGCGTCAGTCCTATTGAACGGGTCATATCTGGCTCATGCTCCACATGACAGGTGATGCATCTCCGAGCATCCAAAACAGCAATAAGATCAGCGTTCCGTGGGTCGGTAAACTTTTTTTCTGGATGTGTATCGTTGGCAATTTTTAGTTCTGCGGCGTGGCACTGGAGACATGCCTCCTGTTTTACCCCTCGCATCGGTGTATGGCACGCTCCACATTTCACCTCAATTTGGTAATGTCCATGCGAAGTCTCACCGGGTAAGAATATCCGTTTGTTATGATCTGTTACCAACAAAAAGGTAAAATAGCAGCCAATACTCATGGTGAGTAGGAGCCAGCACAACCAAGAGGCGTTTCTTCTAATCCAACCCATTTTAAAAATAGTAGATGGCAATGATATGAAAAAGAATTAATACCGGTAGTGGCCAGAATAACACAGTATGCACTCGGATGAGCCAGTTCTGCCATCGATGCAATGGAGTACTCCCCCGTTTTGCTGACAAGGCTGTTATTCCTCCACCTAACGTCCCAACAAGGTTTAGCATAAGGAAGCTCATCATCAATATTTGATTTAGATTGTTCCCCAACCGAAAACCGGTATGGGCGACAAGAAAAACGAGGGTTCCAATCCCAATTAACGCATGAATGAGTCTCCAGATTCCGAAATCTCCAAACGGAAGCCATTTCCACCGCTTCCGTAATGATAAAATGAGTGCACCCGCCGAGAGTCCAAGGAGCGTATAACCAGTGACCTGTTTCCAGAAGTTATCGCGCCACAACGCGTCAATGACGTGATGGAGATTCTGCGCCGTAGCGGAAAAAGGGATAGGCCTTGAAAAATAGGTCAATAGCACCAGAAACAAACCGACAAGCGAAGCACCAAACAGTCCTCTCCATGAATATTGTAATGGAGGATTGTCTTCGTATCGCTCGCTAACAGTCGGCATCCCGATAATTAATTCTTCCAATAAAGGGACGCACATCCCACAAACAGTCGCGGCACCCGTGGTTTCCGACAACGCTGCAACAGTCCGACACCCGGTTGTACAAGCGTGACTCAGTTCACCGCGTTTCACACCAGTACAATTACAAATAACCGTGTCCTCTGACCAGTTTTGGACACCTTGCATACTTTGTTCACGCCAAAGTTTGCCTTTCCTTCGGAAACGCCAAGAGTTCCAGAACCATATTCGTCTATTCGCAGCCACTGCTTGTTGTACCTTTCCCATCTCTCGCCAAATTCCAACCACCGTTGCACCCACACACTTACCATTGCGGTACGCTAATTGTCGATAGACATCGCTATTAGCAAAGGTAATGTGTGCATCTTCTGAACGATATTCACCAAACACAGCAACATCAACGCCCATCAACTTCAGCGTAGTTGATACATCACCACCTTCAAAGCGTTGAAGCCGCTTCTCATTCTGTTTTTCTACCGCTGTGAGGTTTTTAGCCAGAACTTCAGCCATTTTATAGCCGGGCGAAACGAGCCCATAGAACTTTCCCTTATGTGAGGCACATTCGCCAATAGCGTAGATGTCGGTATCTGAGGTTTGTAATTCATCATTAATTTCAATTCCACCGTCAACACTACAAATGAGATTGCATGCACGTGCCAACTCATCCCGTGGTCGAACGCCTGCTGAAATGACAACCATCTCAACAGGAAGCAGAGATCCGTCTGTAAAGTGCAACACACGGGTTTTCCCCTCCGCTGTAATATGTGTTGTCTGTTTATTGAGATGCACCCGTATATCCATCTCTTCCACTTTGTTTTGAAGGACTGCGGCTGCATCTGGGTTCAATTGCCGCGACATCAAGTGGGAAGAACGATGTACAATATGCGCCTCAATGCCTCCCTCTTCTCTACTAATTTCAAGGGCGCGCGTCACTTCCAACCCCAGAAGTCCACCGCCTATCGCCGCTACACTCTTGGCATTGCGACTGTAGTCCTCAATATCCCTAAGATCATCAATCGTTCGGTAAACAAACACACCCGGTAGGTTCGTTCCATCAATAGATGGAACAAAAGGGTATGAGCCTGTCGCGAAAACAAGTTTATCGTACTCGATATAGAGATCTGAACTCGTATGGATAATACGCTGTTCGCGATCTATCGATTCAACCGAAGTACCAAGATGCAGCTCAATTCCATTTTCCGTATACCAGGTTTCCGGGGCTAACAGGAGGTCCTCTGTATCGTCACTGCCGAAGAATTCAGTGAGATGCACCCTGTCATAGGCGGGTACACGTTCTTCACCAAACACGACAACATGAAATTGGGCAGTTGCACCGTTCTCGACAAGTCTCTCACAAAATTTGTAACTCACCATGCCGTTACCGACGATGACTAAGGTTAGACGTGAATCTGTTTCCATAACAGGGTCGTAATTTTTTTTTATAAGCAACTGCGTTTAAAGGGAATTTTCAGCAAGGTATACCCAGATTTTATGCAAAAAACGGGTGGATTTTCACATCCACCCATCCAAAAATAAAGAAGCACTACAAAATCCACACCGACATCTGGCTACTGCCTCGATTGCACCAGGCATAATATGGAATCGCTGTAACTTCCAACTGCCGCATTTTCGGTTTTGTGGGCAGATAGAGATTGTTCTCCCACTCAGAAGCATCCAACATCGTTCCCATACCACGGATTAGCGTCACACCACCAAGCAATTCCTCATTAAATGTCGTTTCCAATGCGACATCCGCGGAGAGTGCCAACGTCTGAAAAACACCACCCGGATTGTCAACGTCTTCAAAACAGTAGACAATCGGACCGCGGCGCAAAGCGAAACGTCCAACATTTTCCCTAACGAGTGGATGCGCATAAACACGGGCAATAGGCATATCGAACTGAAGTTCAACACTATCATCAGCGTGCCACTCCCGTGTAATTGAGAGGTAACCCTCGGCGTTTGCTTCAGGTCTGTAGCGTCTACCGTTGATGCATGCTTCAAATTGCTCGCACCAACTCGGTACCCGTAAATTCAGACCAAAAGACGCCGGAACTTCGGGATCAATCGTCAGCGTCACATCACCCGTCCACGGATAATCGGTCTCTTGTGTCAGTTTCACGGGGATATTGCCTGCGACGGTTGCCTCGGCAGTGCCACCGACGTAGAGATTCACCCACACACCTTCAGCCGTTTCAGCGTAGATGTATTGTCCGACAGATGCGAGAAGCCTCGCGATATTGGGTGGACAACATGCGCAGCCAAACCATTCGTGTCGGGACCGATCGCCGTAACTCGCCAATGGATTCTGATAGAAGAAACCCGTACCATCAAGCGAAATTCCAGAGAGAGCGCCGTTGTAAAGTGCCGTCTCCAACACATCTACGAAGCGCGACTCACCATGCAACAAGAACATCCGATGTGCCCAAAATATCAGTCCGATTGAAGCACAGGTCTCAGCATAAGCCGAGAAATTCGGCAGTTCATAATCATTTGTGAAACCTTCATTGTGACCGGAGGGACCCACACCACCCGTGACATAGAGACGTTTCTCCGTTACATTCCGCCAGAGCATATCCAACGCCTTTGAAATCTCGGCATTGCCTGTTTGATGAACGATGTCAGCAGCGGCACTGTAGAGATACATCGCGCGTACGGCGTGTCCGACGCATTCTGTTTGTTGCTGTATTGGGAGATGTGCTTGGGCATAGTGTCCTTCAAATTTTCCGTCACGCGTGTAGTGATGCCGATAGGCATCAAGTCCGCCGGGAATGTCGGAATTTCCCAATTCTTCCTCAAAAACTGATGGAGAATGCCCGCGCCGGGTGACAAAATATTCGGCAAGCGCGGCGTAGCGTGTCTCACCTGTGGCCTCCGCCAACTTCACAAGTGCCAACTCAATGCCCTCGTGCCCCGGAAGACCGTCCCGTTTGTCGGGTCCAAAGATGCTGTTAATTAGGTCTGCGAATCGGCATGCAACATCCAATAACGTCCGCTTTCCGGTCGCTTGGTAGTGCGCGACTGCTGCCTCAAAGAGATGTCCGGCGCAATACAACTCGTGCATGATGCCGAGATTCTGCCACCGCTTCGTCGGTTCAACCAGTGTGAAATAGGTATTCAAGTAGCCATTAGGTTGTTGGCTCGCAGCGATCTTCGCGAGGACTTCATCCAATTCTGCTTCCCACACTGGATTCGGATGCGTCGAGAGAGTATACGATGCCGCCTCCACCCATTTATAGACATCAGAATCATTGAAAAAGATACCTTCAAACGCTCCAGACATCAAACCCGCAGCCTTTGCAAAGTTATCTATTCTACCGGTTTTTCGGCACTGTACCAATTCGTGCGGAATCGTCGCTTCAGAATTCGTTTTTTGTCGGGGTGCCCAAAATCGGTCATTAATTGTAACAGCCGTAAAGGGAAGTGCTGTGATACTCACAACGTCTAAAGACGTGTGCTTCTTGTTTCTCAATTTCGTGCCTCCCGCAAGTGGAGGACTTACAGAAACTCCACAAGCGTTTTACGTCTCGGTGTATCCCACCGCGACATGTTTTAAGTTGATGGCTGCGTTTTCGTCTCTATCTATAGACACACTGCAGTTGCTACACGGATATTCTCTGTCCGAAAGCGGTAAGTCGTCTTTCTTGTGTCCGCAACGACTGCACGTCTTGGAACTCGCGAAGAACCTGTCCGCCTGCACAATCGGTATACCCAGACTTTCTGATTTCGTCTTAAGTTTCTCAAGGAAACCACCTAACGCTGCGTCTGATAACGCCTTCGCGAGTTTCCTATTTTTCAGTAGGTTGGTAACTCGCAGCGTCTCAATTCCGATTTTCGATGCACATTTAAGTATATCCGTTGTTGCCTTATGGTGCGCGTCGCGTCGGATACAAGCAATACGATAATGCAGGCGTTCTACAAGCTGCTTTTGCTTATACCAATTTTGGGACAAAAACACCTTTCGGCTTAGCTTGCGTTGCTCACGGGCTAACTTTCGCTCGTAGCGTTTGAGTGCCTTCGGATTCTCGTATTTCGTGCCATCATCCAATGTTGCAAGTGTGGAAATGCCTACGTCTATGCCGATAGTGGGGTAGATGGATCGTTCCATCTGATGAGGTGTTCCAATATCGACGCTCGACGCAAACCAATCCACAAATTCTGACGACGCTGGGCATCTCTCCAAAGGCGGTTGCACTTCTACAGATACAGACGCAAACCAACGGTGTGCTGTTCTTGATATGGTGACAGATACGATTTTACCCACAAACCGCAACTTCTCAAAAGTGCGTATCCAACCGATTTTCGGCAACTTGATACGTTTGCCCTCTACACGCACGGCTTGTTCGTCAGTTGTGTAGGAATGACGACAACCGCGTTTCTTAAACTTCGGAAACTTGGCACGTTTACCTTTCCAATTCTCTATCGCACGCCCGAGATTGTGAACGGCATACATCGCAGCACGCTGATCTTGTGCCTTCGTCCAATCAAACGCCTTCTTTTTTTGATTATACTAAAGCCCATAATTACTTATACTATTTCTAAAAGTTTATCTCGCATTAACCGAACCCACTCACACCACACCCGGTAGGTGCGGTTTCTAACCGCACCGAGCATCGCTGAAAAATAGTCAACCTTTTAAGAGGAATTATCAATTAGAATTGGTATTATACACTTTTATAATATCATCAATGGAAGTCTCAGCGTTGTATTGACGTATCCGTTTGATGTTGGCGAAATCCTTCTCAATCGGATTTAGATCCGGAGAATAGGGCGGTAAAAATAACAAACTCGCACCTGAAGCCCGGATCAATGCCGCCGTTTCTGAACCTTTGTGAAACGACGCATTATCCATAATCACAACGTGGCTATCATCAAGCAATGGACACAGCATCTCCGAAAGCCACGTGTTGAAGGCAAGCGCATCACAACACCCCTCGAAAAGCACAGGGGCCCTGAAAGGTCCGTCAAGACGAGCCGCTATCAACGGCGGCGTCGTATACCGATGACTTGGCACTTTCACTTCAATACGGAGGCCTTTCGGGGCATAAGCATACCGGCGAAAATCGGTTTTCGTGAAACCACTCTCATCAATATAAACCGGCTTTTTACCCTTTTCTATTTCTGCCTGAAGCCTCGAGAGAGACTCTTGGCACTTCATAGGACACTGTTCTTTGTAGGTGTGTGTCTTTTTTTTCGCGTGATATTGAGCTTTCGCAACGCATACCAAATACCATGTTTCGAGACGCCAAAAGGAGCAGCACGCTCCTGCTCGGTGGCATCTGGGAAATCGGCAACGTGTTGCTTCAAGGCTTGATAATCGATGTTTCGAGGCCCTTGAGACCCCGGTTTCTTAGAGATCAACCGGTCTTGAGCAGCCAACCACTCATAGATGATGCCTCGAGAGATACCAAAACGGCGTGAAACTTCGGTTTTACTACCCCCATTAGCAACGAAGTCAAGCACGCATTTGCGGAAATCTGATGAATAACTCATAAGACTTAGAGGATACCAGCAATCTTAGAATATGTCAAATTATTTCAGGGCTTTACTATAAAACTAAAACGCTCTGACGCCACCACGGTTTTTTGCCTTGATACGATGAAAGGAGTTTTGAAATCTCTCTCGCCCTTTTGTTCAAACGCAACACCGCCTCACATGCCTCAATAACCTTCTCTTTGGCAGACTCGTCTTGGGTCGTCTCATAGAGATGGTGATAACTCTGGGCAACAGCTGTGTAATATGCTTCAAGGTCTACGCCTTCCGGTACATCATCAGGAAGCTGCGATAGCACTTCGACTGCTGCCTCCCACGCTTCTATCTCGGCATGACAGATAACTTGTCGGTAGCACAACTGCTGTTGTGATGGATCGAGCCAGAGTGCCTGTTCATAACACAGTATCGCCTCTCTATAATCCGAATTGTCAACGTGCAACTCGGCAAGTGCGGTATAAAAGGCGTACAACCCGCTCTCTGCTATCGTGTAAAGCGACATACCAGTGCTAACAAGCCATTCTCGTTCCAACAGGAAATCAATCGCTGAATTTCGTTCTTCTTCAGTAATCTGGATGTCGGTGAGGAGATGTTTGGCGATAGCGGCGTTCGGAAAGATTTTGGTGCGGCTTTTTAATAGCGGGTAGGCTTGAACGGGTTTGTCCATAGATATGAGTTTAATCCCCGTAGCGATTCGGAAGAGAGATACAATCTGATCGCTGTTCTTGCGGGTCATCTCATCCGCAATTAGTTCCCGATTCTCTGAAAAGTGCAGATTGAGTGCCTCAATCGCGTCTCGGATATCTGTGTCGCTTGGGGAAAGTTGATGTGCTTTTGCTAAAAACCGCTGCGCCGTGAAGAGTTCCCGCCACGTCCGATAGATAGTGCCAAGTCTAAAGTTAGCCAGCGCGAGTGTGGATGTTTCGTCGGTTGTGTTAAGGATGCTATCGTAAGCCTGAACGGCTTCGTTTAAGTTCCCTTCGGTTTCTAAAGCTTGTGCATGGGTGATTGAATTTGACATGAGATATATCCGTCCAAAAATTGGAAGTGAACATCCAGCCTACGGGGCCCCCTCCGAAACCCAATCCTCCGTCGCTGCTTCAAATTCCTGCGATAACTCATCAGAAACAGTCTGCTCTAAGAGTTGAATTATGTCCTCACGGAACTTAATCCAATCGTCCCCACGACGCGTAAACCGATGCCTATCTTCAATTTCAACAAACATCGTGTCGTTGGGGGTAGACATGGACTCAAAATAACGCCTAACGTTCATAATTGTTCTGTTCCTTTCTTATTTTTTTACATCCACTCGTGCAGCTCCCAACCAGAGTCAAGTGCTTTCTGGCGGAGTGCTTTTCCTGGGTTTACAACGACAGGATTCCCGACACATTCCAGCATCGGCAAATCCGATTGGCTGTCGCCGTAAGCATAACTGTCTTTTAGTGAAATTTCGTGTTGTTTGGCAAATTCTTGCATCACTTCCGCCTTGCGTTCTCCAATAAGCGGGGCAGTTGTGAGTTCGCCTGTAAATTGTCCATCTTCTTCGCGGAGCTGCGGAGCCAATACAGCGTCAATATCGAGATAATCGGCAATTGGTTGGACGATAAAATCGAGCGAGCCGGTTACGAGGATTACCGCCATGCCTTGTTGTTTGTGTTCCTGAATTTCCGATACCGCCTCGGAGAAGATTTTTGGACGAAGGTAGGTCTCAAACATTTCCACCGATAACGCTTTAACCTCGGCAGCGTCCATCCCGCGATAGTTCCGATAGAATACCTGGTTGAAACGGGTTCGACTTATCCTGTCTAAAATCAGGTAGTAGACAACCTTCGGTAGAAACCCGACAAGCCAGACCAACTTCAGAGGTCTCGGAATTTCAGCAGTACGCATCCAGATGTAGTAATGCACAATTGTAGACTTCAACAGCGTGCCATCTACATCAAAAAATGCGACTGTTCCTTTCATGTTAGGATCCCACATGATTATTTTTAAGCACCTTTCTGCTGTTTTAACGCTGCTCTCAGTTCCGCGACGCGATGCTGTGCCAATTCCAAGAATTCCTGATATTTGTCCGGATCGATCGGTGTTTCGTCGGGATCGCCCCAACCTTCAGGTGGAAAAGTGAGCGGTTCTCCAAAAATAATGCGCACTGGGTGCTTCTTCGGTAAATTCTGCCCTTTCGGCAAGGCATGATAGGTGCCGTCAATATACGCCGGTATAATCGGGACATTAGGACCATAGATGAGCAGGCTGAGGATTCCCGACTTGAACGGTTGAAGCTCCCCGTCAAGTGAACGCGTGCCTTCAGGAAAGATAAGCAAACCGTTATTTTCCGCCATCACCGCGTTCGCCATCCTCAGATCCTGCAGAAACTCCGTAAAATTGCCCTCCCGTTCTATCGGGAGTGCATTGAGACACGTTCCCGCGAACCAACCTTGGAGACGGGTAGCGAACCAGTAGTCCCGCGCAGCGAGCACCCAGAGTTGGTACGCCCTCTTTCCAAGCGCAGTGATAACCGTCAACGTATCAAGGTGACTCGTGTGATTTGGCATAATAATATAGGGTTTGCCTTGCGGAATATGCTCAAGTCCATAGCACTTCAGCGAGAAATAGTTCCTATAGATGCCAGTAATCACAGAACGGAAGGCACGTGCGTACCATCGCGGCACCTGCCGCAATTCCATCCTGTGAGAGGCGTCTCTAACTCCGAAATCATTAAGGGGTTCAGTCTGTCTCTCAACGTCAGATTGAAACGTCTCAATGAGTTTGACAACATCACCGACTGTCTCCAAGTTCGCGAGTAACGCATCGGGAATCGTCTCGCCGAGCCTGGCTTCAAGCATCAACAACAGGTCAAGTCGTGTGAGAGAATCAAGCCCTAAATCAATATCCAATCGACTCTCTAAGCGAATTTGATGGTCTGGCATGCGTGCCAATCGTGAGAGAGTAGAGAGTACTTCTTGCGGTACATCAGTCCTTGGTGCAGCGGATTCCGCGTCCATCGCCCCTGCTTTGGGGGTCTCATGAAGGCGCGTTGTATTTTCAATATGTGTTTGCAAACTGCACTTTAGGTGCTGCCGGTCTATAACACCGTCCTGAGTTTTGGGTAGCGCATCGTCCCAGAAATGGAACTTGTGAAATTGTTGGTAACTCGGCAGCTCCTTTGCCCGCGTTTGAAGATGATGCTGAATCGCCTCTTTGGTTGTTTCATCCGGCACTGTCGGTACAATTACGGCATGGATAGCCGTATCGGATCCATCTTCATAAGGAACACCAACCACACATATTTCAGAGATAGCCGGACTGTCTCGATAGAGTGCTTCCAATTCGACCGGATAGACATTCTTGCCAGAAGCAGGAACGATAACGTCTTTGCAGTGTCCTGTAAGATAGAGGTAACCATCAGCGTCCATATAGCCGAGATCGCCTGTGTAGAGCCAGCCATTCCGGACAGCCGCTGTTGTAGCAGCTGGGTTCTGATAGTATGCCTTCATGGTACTCGGTCCCTTAGCAACAATCTCACCAACGCCATCGGTATCTGGATTTTCAATCCTAAGTTCGACCCCTTCTACTGCGGGTCCGACAGAGGCGCGCTTACTCTTTTCGTAAGGGTTGACAGTCAACACAGGGGCAGTCTCGGTCATACCGTAGCCTTGGTAGATTGTCATACCGAATTTCTGAAATCCGTCATAAATTGCATCGGAGAGCGAGGCACCGCCGCTCACGAGGACGCGAATTTCACCGCCCATAACAGCCTTCGCCTTCTCCGCCAAAGTTTCACCGGGCGTGTCTTCTCGCACCGCCTGTCGTTCAATCGTGCTTTGGAGTAACTGAAAGAGACGTGGAACCCCGATAAAGGCAGTTGTTTTCGCCTCTCGCATCGTCTTCAGAAGCGTGGTCGGACGAAGAGCATTGACATAGGTCGCAGTCGTCCCACTGTAGAGCGCCATTAACAAACTGCACGAAAAACTCAAAGCGTGATAGAGTGGCAGCGCCGACAAGATGCGTTCTGTGTCTGTCGGTGGAAGTGCTTTTGCGACTGCTTGTACGTTAGAGAGGAATCCCCCGTGCGTGAGCATTGCCCCCTTAGCGTCAACGGTGGTACCCATCGTGAAAATAATAGAGGCAACGGTATCAGGGGATATTTCCACATTCGGAAAATCGGCAGGAATCTCTGGGGTTAGCGTTCCGTTCTCAGAAGGTTCGGAACCGACAATTTCGCAGCCATTATTGATGTTTTGTAACATCGTCCCCGCCTCCGATAAAACCGCACCAGACTTTTCCAAAACGGCATCGGAGGCTAAAATCGATTTTGCGGCAGTGAATGCTGCAATCGCTAAGATTTCGTGGGCAGGGGTCTGTGCGTCAAGTGGAACTACGGCAATCCCAATCTGGGTAGCTGCAAGGTAGGCGATACACCATCCCGGCTGATTTTCCGAGACTAATACGACCCGATCCCCTTTACGTAAACCGCTCTTCCATAACCGCCATGCGACCTCTCGCGAGCGCGTATAAGTTTCGGCGTAGGTGTACTCTTCCCATTCATCCTCTTTTACCATCTGCAGCGCAATCCTATCAGGGATACGCGATGCCTGGGTCTTAATCAAGTCTACAATAGTTTTTGGGTAAATATGTTCAGCGGGTGTAACAGACTCCTCCGATTCCTCTTGTGCGTCCACCTTACTCGGTTTTGTCTCCGAATCATCTGCTGTCCCATCTTCAATTTTCAAGACATGCCGCTTGATGCCGGGGATATGAATCTCTTGAAAATACCGCTTCCAGTGGATTTTCGAGACATCGAAGTTAAAACGCTGCTGTTCTGTGGGTGAGAGTGCCGTGTAAAGCCCTTGCATCTTCTCAGTCTCAAACTCAAAGTTGGTCCGAGTGTAGGGAGCATAAATTTTGATGTAATGCAGAAGTGCTTTGACCCCGCTCTGCTTCAGGACAAGTTGACGGCGTTTCCGTTTGGCAGCACGCATGGGGAGGTGTCCGAGTACTGCTGTGGTAAAATCAATGAGCCGCATCCGGCTGTCCAACTTCTGTTGGAATTCTTCCAAACTTGGATACTTCCAGATAGGCACAGTGATCGGTTTTCCATCTTCGAGCATCGGGTTTTTGACAAAGTAGTCGTAAGTCGCCTCAAAGATACCTCGAAAGTAGAGTGGGTTCTGTGTTCCGGTTGCAACATGATACACCTCAATGCCACCCCGTCTTGCTGTTGCTTCGGCAGCTGCCAAGGTGGCATTTACAACAAAGTCGACCGGGATAATATCCAAAATTATGTCTGGGTTCGCGGGGAAGTCCGGCAGTCGTCCCTTCCCGAAACCGACAATTAGCGGTTCAGACATCCGAAACTTTCCGAGCCAGCCAGGGACAGGTTCATCAAAACTACTTTCAATAATCGAAGGACGTATAATAGCCGTCGGAAGGTCGCCGCGCAATTCCATAACCATCTGCTCGGCAAGGAATTTCATATAGGTATAGGTATCGTTCCAGCCACGCGAGCGAGCGTGTTCTAATCCTGCTTCGACCAAACGATTTTCAAGCCATTCTGCTTTCAATTCTTTAACCTGCGCCGCCAGCCTTTTGCGAGTCCCTCTTATCTGCCCTTCAGCCACTTGCTCGAAACGTTCAAGATTCTCAGGGGCATCGGCTTCAGCATGAATAGCAGCACTGAGAGCTAGCAGTCCTTCGATCTCTTCGGAGAGCGTCTGTGGAATAGCTGTCCCGGTTTTTTCCTGATGCTGCGCTGCGTATTGTGGATATGGAAGCGGTAATTCCTCAGGCACCCGTCCGGATTCGCTTCCCCGAACGTACGCCGTTGAAATATGCAGGAATACGGTATCTTGGCAGCCTTTTGCGAAGTTAACCACATGCTTAGCAGCAAGAGCGTTCCCCCACAAAGAATCATCAAAAGGTGGATCGAAATCCACAAGTCCTGCGATATTAATAAAAACCTGTACTTCGTTTTGGAGCCGTTGGTATTCGGCATCGCTGAATCCGAGACGGTCGTGAGTCAGTTCACCTTCAACAGCAATTAACTTCTGTTGCGCCCATTCATCAAAATTTTCGCCGTGCAAGCGACGGAGAGATCCGAAAACATCTGAGACAAGGAGTTCATTTTCTAAGCGCTCTTGTGCAGAAACATGCTTCCCTGTTCTATCAGTGCGGCTTCGGATGAGAAGATAAATCTTTTCGACATCAGGCAATGCGGTCAAAATTTTTGCTACCATCGGTTGACCTAAAAACGCCGTGCCCCCGGTGATCAGCAGAACTTTCCCTCGAAAAAAATCAGTTATTGACATAATTTCCTTTTCAGTGTCATGATAGATACTGGAACGTATAGCACGAGGCTGCGGTCTCTTACATTATCTTCAACTTATCTTTGCGAATTTCGTCTAATTTTTTAGGTTGCCACATTTTAACACATTTTCTACAAAAAGTCAAAGGCTCAAATAGATAATGCTATCAGAAGCAGACAAGTTACAATTCTTACACAAAACAGAACTTTTCGCGGAAATTTCGGAAACTGAACTGAAAGCGATTTCTCAGATTGCAAACGAAGTCACTTATCCCGCGGGTTCACTACTATTTGAGGAGGGAGACGAAGGCGACTCACTTTACCTTATCGTTGACGGCAAAGTGAGTATCATCAAGGCAGGCACGGAGGTTTTGTTCTTTGATGAGAAAGGTTACTGTCTCGGCGAAATCGCCTTGATTGACAACAAACCCCGGAGCGCTACTGTCAAAACTGTGAAGCCGACCCGATTCCTGCGTATCACCCGAAACGACTTCTTCAACGCGATGGCGCGTGAACCTCGAATTGGCAGCGGTATGTTTCGGGTACTCAACGAAAAGATCCGACGCGACCTTGAAATTCAGATGAGTGCTATCCGTAAAGAAATCGCACAAGAAGAATCGATGCGTTTCGCCGCTGAAGTCCAACAGTCCCTCCTCCCGAACCAAGAAATTTCGCATCCCTGCGTCAGTACCGCTGGATATTGCCAACCGGCGAATAGTGTGGGTGGCGACTATTACGATTACATGGAACTCTCGGAAAACCGGGTC
Organism: Candidatus Poribacteria bacterium; assembly: GCA_028820845.1. Taxonomy (NCBI): domain Bacteria; phylum Candidatus Poribacteria; species Candidatus Poribacteria bacterium. Next base: position 43,247 of record JAPPII010000013.1, on the reverse strand, counting down.
GCTATTTTTATTGGTGATGTTATGGGGCACGGTTACCACTCAGCGATGGTAGCCGCAATGACGAAAAGTTGTTTGGAGACACAGATTCGCTTTGACGCTTCCGTGCCGGAAGTCATGAAGGCTATTACACGTGTCATCGAAGAAGACTCGCAAGCCTTTATCTATATAACCTGCTGTTATCTGATTATCCATCCGGACAATCGATTGGAATACACCAACGCAGGCCACCCAGAGATGCTCTTGTATCGTGCCGACCCGAATAGGCGCGACAACGAAGACGAGGAACCACTTGAATTAGAATCTGCCTTTCTGCCAGTCGGCATTTCATTTTTTCCAGGACCATCGGAATATCACAGTATAGAGGTGGCGTGGCATCCGGGGGATCTGCTTGTCCTTTATTCAGACGGTATCACGGAAGCGTTCAACCCGAACTCGGAAATGTATGGATTGGAGCGGCTCAAATCACTGATCTCCAAAAAGCGTCATCTGTCTCCCGAAGAGATTAAAGATGAGATTCTGTCGGATCTCCGAGTACATCAGCAAGGCGAAGGTACGAACGATGACATCACGCTGGTTGTCGCGAAGTTCATGTAGAGATGCGAAAATCACACTCCCCAAAAATCGGCGTTACTTGATTTGGCTGGCTACATAGTGCATAATATTCTCTATGAGTTTTTTGTTCATCGCAGTTGTATACTGGCTATCGTTGCGGAGGCTGGTGATGACGTACATTCCCTTACCATATCGCCTTGCGCCGACAACTAACTCTTTTTTATCCTCGGTGGTCGCAAAAATTTCATCGCTGCGATGCCAGTCCGTCCACGCATCATCAATAAAGATTTTGCCTGACGCAACTTTGTTGGGTGTGGAGAAGAGAGATTTGCCTTTTTCAGTAACGACAAACTTCTGGGTTGGTGGGCTTTCAATGCCTTTCAATTTCCCTTGTAACCACCCGGTCTCGCACGGTTTTTCGTCACTGCTGTCCTGCCCCGCGACAACGACGACACCGCCGTTTTTCACAAATGCCTTAATCTTTTTCTCCGTTTCACGCGAAAGGAGGTAGTGTCCATAACTTGAGATCTCTTCGTAACCGATCCATAACACATCAGCACTTTCTAACTGTGGGAGCGCGTGTGCTCGGGTGAGTTCGTATGCCACGACACGTTTCCCTACCTCTTTCACAGAGCGTAGTGCTTTATACTCGTACGTTGCCGTGTTGGTGTACACAGGGGTCTGGCTCCATGTCGGATGTGTGCTGTTTGCAGTCAAGACTAAGACTTTTATTGCATCTTTGGGTGTACCAACCCACATTTTACCGGCTAACATATCGCTAACAATCTTCTGGAACGCCTTCGTTTTGCCATTAAACGTGCGTGACATCATCGGGTCAATGTGTGTAAAGGTCCACCAAGAACCGCTGTAGCCGCTCCGATAGGCACGCATCTGAAACCATGTATTATCAATAAAACACATACTATCAATGCCGTAATGTTCGCGGTAGAAAACGATAATAGGCATTTTGGGTTTGAGCAAACCCACCATTTTTTCTGGCGAGGTGCCTGACTTGTAATGTCCAGTGGCGAAGTTCATCTTAATTTCTTTGAGATTGCTCTTTCCTTTGACATCTTTTTTGACGGTAATAACACCCCGCAACCGTCTTTTGTCAACACTTTCTACTTCGCCGAAGACAATGTTCGTGCATGCATCAACGACTTCTCGAATTGTATATTCTCGCTCAATAAACGCCGAGGCAGATGGTGTGAAAAGCAAACCTACAAGACTAAACGCCAGAAGTGATGCAACGAGGCTGGATGTAAAGCGCATGGCGAAATCCCCTTTAAATGTTATAAACGTAGTTAATGAACCACGCTCGCTTTTAGATATGTTTGGATTTTCCAATTAACAATATTGTATTACATCCCAACGAATTTTCCAACACCTTTTTTATCAGGGTTGAGGGGTTTTTGGTTGACATCTTCGCTGAGACACGGTATGCTATATGTAATGTCAGGGAGGGTATTTTGAAAAAAAGTATGAATTATGGAAGAGTGTGCGGGACTTTTGGAAAACAGGTTTCGCACTGTTCCTGGTTTCGCGCATCGGTAGTATCTACAACTACATGGCACTGAATTATGAAATATCAAGCCGGGTCGGTGTCCGCATCGGGGGTCTGGTGTTTCTGAAGGGCTGCATCCTTATACGCAGCAACGAGTTCATTCTCAAACTCAATCCAGAGTTGGAGTTTCCGCCACCGAGAGACCGTCGAATCCGTGACGTTGAAGTGTGCGGCAATCTCAGCATTGCTCTTCCCTTTGAAAGACATCTCGCAGGCTGCAAGAATCCTGCCTTTTGCATTACTACGCATCGTCCCCTCCGTGTCAGTCGCCTTTGCCGATTTGCGGATGGGTGTGTAAATATTTCGTCGCCGGTCGCGATGCGGAGTTCCCTCCTACCCGCTGTGTTTGTAGGAGGGAACTCCGATTCCCGACTTTTGACCGCTGACTGTCAAAAACTTTACACACCCTTTGCGGATTGGCGGTTGTGCGCTGATACCGGTGTTTGTTTGCGGTGTGATTGGTTTGTTTGATAAAACGTAGCGATGAGAGTGTCGACGGTTCTCATCGCTACATTAGGTTTGGTCAGTTCCGCGCGTTGCGCGCATGGCCCCCTGACCGCCAGCATTTAGTTTGAATTTAGGAGGTTAATGTCGTCCTAAAAAGACAGGGTGAGTTTAGCGTCATCCCAGGACGTGTGTTCTTCCGTGGTTGCTGTCCGCGGTCCGCTATTCGCGGTTCGCGGTCCGCTAATCGCTATTTCAAAATCACCATTTTCCGCAGCGGTGAAGCCGTTTCGCCCGTCTGCAACTGATAAAAATAGATACCACTCGCCACGCGTTCACCGAGTGCGTTCCGACCATCCCAATACGCCGCACGACTCCGAGATGTGTAGTAACCCGCCGATTGATGACCCACGGTCAACGCACGCACCAACACGCCTTGCGCATCGTAGATGTTGATTTTCACAGCCGTGCTTTCTGCCAAGTGATACGGGATCCACGTCTCCGGGTTGAACGGGTTCGGATAGTTTGCCAACAAGACGGTCTCGTCCGGACGTGCGTTTGCCAACAGATGTTGCAGATACAACAATGCACGCTGCGCTGCGATCGACGCATCCCCCGATGCCAACAACACCTCGACCTGCTCCTGCACACGATCGAAGTCGATGTCAAGTGCCTTCACATCCACATCAATTGCCGGTGCCGCGACATCGTCGTCAAGGTTACCCAAGACGAGAATCAGGTCGGTCACATCCACTTCGCCGTTACCGTCAACGTCCGTGCGTGGGTTCGCGATGTCTGCACCGCTCTGTCCGATCGCTGCGGCAACTGCCCGTGTATCGGCATTGTTCACCGCACCGTCGCGGTTGATGTCATACCGTGAGAAATTCGTCTGCGCGTTGTTCGTCTGTTGCGTATTCCGAGTCCCTGGCTGCGTCGTCGCCATCTGTCCATCTGTCGCCGTGATGCTCAACGCAATACCTGTCGGACCCATCAGACCCGAAGCAACGTCTCGGACGAACTTACCCGCAAGGTTGGAACGTTGAATCTTACCGGCACCCTTCGTCCAGTAAATCTTGTTGTCCGCAGAATCCACAGCAAGCGAGGTCGGCACACCCGAGGCGAAGGTCTTCAACGCCTGCGCGTTAGACCCGTCAAGGTTCGACCGATTCAGACTCCCGCTGCCGTCAGCGTTCCGTTCTATCCAGTAAACCTTCCCTTTCGCAACGGAAAGTCCTAACGGCTCGCCTAAACCTGTAGCGATGTTCTGGATCGTTAACTGTGCGTCTGTGAGATCAATCCGACGGATCCTGCCGATAGATTCCGTCCAATACAGATGTCCATTAGAGACGACGATCGTCGGATTGCGAAGGTTCTCTAATACGTTCGTCAGTTTCGTGCTACCCGCCGTCGGCATGCTCTGGATACGACCGCGTGAGTTTGCCCAGTAGAGGGTATCCCCCGTGCTATCCACCGTTATCCCGCTCGGCACGGCAGTGATCGTCTTCAACGTCCGGATGTTGCCACCGTTCAGGTTCGCACGCCGGATGTCGCCCCGGTTCTCGCCTGTTTGCACACTCAGATACAGAACGTTATTTGCCGCATCCACAGCGACGTTCGTGATGCCCGTGACGTTCGGTGCGAGACTCTCGATTTCGTCGTCAACGAGTCGATAGAGTTTCCCCTCGTTTCTGCTAATCCAATACATTGGGGGACGTTGTGAAGCGTTGAGGTGCACCTGCATGCCGGAAGTCGCTTTGAAGGAGACTCTATCCGTGAGTCCTGTGACGCTTGCGCGGACGGTGTTCTCGCCGGGGTCATCGCCGAGTGTCAAGGTCGTCTGTGCGCGTCCGTTATTGGTGGTGGTGGCAGATGTCGGGGAGACGCTCCCGCCGCCTGCGGTGACTGAAAATGACACACTTACCCCAGAAACAGGATCGTCGTTCCTATCAATCACTTGCACAACAAACGGATTGGCGAGTCTCGCCCCGGGTCTCCCGCGCTGGTTGTTACCGGAGACGACCGTAATTGCATCGGGGAGTTCACCACCGCTAATTGTGAAGGTTACTGGCGAAATTGTGTCGATGCCGCGGACGCTTGCCTCGACCTCAATGTTCCCCGTGCTGCTCGGAGTGAAATTAACTTCCGCAAACCCTTGGTTATCCGTGCGTGCCGTGCGAGGCGAGAGTCGACCCCTGCCTTCGGTCACCTCAAACGCAATTGTAAGACCTTGAATCGGGTCCCCGTCTTGGTCTAAAAGTTGAACAACCAACGGAGATGGCAGCAGTCTATTCAGTTCCCCGCTCTGGTTATTACCCTCTTCAATCTCCAGTCGATTGGCGACGCTCACCCGTTCCGCTGTTGCGGTAAAGGTGACGACACTTGACACGCCACTCACACTTGCCTCCACGGTGTTCGTGCCCTCAGCACTTCCCAAGGTAAGCGTCGTGCCGGCTTCTCCACTGGAGTCGGTGGTATCCGTTGACGATGAGACGCTACCGCCACCCCCGGTTACCCGGAAGGTCACGGTTTGCCCTGGAATTGGATTATTGCTACTATCTTCTACTCGCACCACAAACGCCGAAGACAGTTGCGCACCCGGCTCACCTGTCTGTACAGGACTATCGCCAGAGACCTTTACAATCTCATCAGGAACAGCCTGCACGCTAACACTCAGGGAGCGCGAACCATAGTTAGAGGCACTCACAGAAATGGAAGTCGAGCTGCTCGGTAATGTGATAGAGACGGACTCACCTGTTCTGACAGAGGCAGGTACCGTAACGCCGCTGCTGCTGAGATTCACGGATATGCTCTGTTGTCTATTGTTCGCATCGAAAGCAGAAACCGTGAAACTCCGCTGTTGACCTGGGTTACCTGTGAGACTACTGGGAGAAATTGAGAGATATGGATTTCTGGTTTGTGGGTTGTTGTTTTGGTTGTTGCTAACACCGCCACTACCAATAGTGAACGTCTGATGCCTAATCTCGAAATCATACTGTTGCGCGCCCTGTTCCGAAGCAATCTCTGCTCTGACGGTCTGTGCACCGCTGATAGCCTGGTCCCTACGATAGAGAATCCAGGCTTCACCAGAAGCATCTGTCCGGACGAATATTTCTTGACCACTCCGAATCGGTGAGGTTATGTCAGCCTCGGCCTGGGCCTGATTGTTCGATATCGTTCCACGTCCATTCACATGAGTGATTATTCCGTGGGTTGTGGTCCATCTGATATTCACATCTGGGAGTCTATCTCCAAATACATTTTCCGCGCGAACAGCCAAAGTTTCAAGATTATCATCGTTAGGACGCAAATCGGGCACATCAATCTTCTTTAGATCCCCCGCAATTGTACCGGCTTGTGGTTGAACTGTGAAACTGACGCGCTCACTTCCCACTGGAAGTTGAGCTGTGATTGTGTGAGAGGCACCAGCGGTAGTACCCATCTGGAGATAAACTTTCGCCTCGCCCTGATCATCGGTTCTGACAAATATTTCCCCGTTATCAGCAGCCGTGTATTCTTCTTGTCGAAGAACAGTAGTAACGTGGCTACCGGAAGCCGGTGTTAAATCAGTAGGAGATGCGCCAGCAGACAATGTAAGACCCCTCGGTTGTGTGACAAATACTTCTGTCTCAGGAACAGGAATAAGAGCACCTCCACTGGTAGTATCGACTGTAAACTTGACAGTCTGCCCAGGTGCGGGTCTGCCTCCGATCATTGCTCTAACCACAAATGGATCATCGCGCAATCCGCCGAGGGCCCCTCTGACACGGGGGTTATTAGAGACCACTTCCAACTCAATACTACCTGCGATATACTGAATAGTACGCACGGCAGTATCTAGCGAACTGCGAAGGATTTGCGCCTTAACTTCTGCGATTCCAGAAGATGCCCTGACGAACAGAATCGGGGCAGCCGCAGTCCCTATATTACCAGTAGCATCGGTGCTGACACGGAGTGTTGTAACATATTGCGGTCTATCTGTAGATTGCTTCAGGCTAATGGCATCTAAATCCAGACGTGAAGGATCCAAATAGAGCTGTCCGCCGGTAACTGTAAACTCAACCTCAACTGGTCCAGTAGCCGAGGTATCCACCCAGATTATCTCCCGATCCGGGTCAGCATTCTCTACAGGTGTTACGGGTGCCCCGGTAATTGTCAATGGGCTCAATGTAGCGGAGTCCCTTTCCACTGCAAAAACCGAAAATCGCTCACTTAATTGCGCAAGCGGACTACCACTGCCATCAGCCCTCCCAACGACGGCGGGTGGTGTTTGTGCGATCTCAGCATTAACACTGACCGCTGCCGCTGCAGCGGGTACTGTGAGATACACTTTTGCTTGACCGCTACTGTCCGTCTTTATGGATATTGCAGTAGTAGCCTCCACTGAACCTGTCTCGTTAATGAAGGTCGAGCCTGTGACAGACCGCAACTGACCACCAGAGGCAGTGAATCTAACCCGTTGATCCCGAACCGGTCTAGTGCCATCCAACACACGCACAACAAGGGGCTGAGCGAGCCTCTCACTCTCCTTCGCATGTTGATAGTTCCCCGACACCCTGTCTATGGTAACCACTCCACTATCGAAATAGGTAACGGTATGCGATGCATGGTCTCCCGTGGTCCCAGAGATTTTTGCTGTAACCATGGCAGTTTGGCCTCTATTTGGGGCGACCGTCACGCCAGCTATGTCTCCGCCTGCACCGGTGAATACAGAAAGGTTTGTATAGCCGTTATCGTTAGCCTCGTTTGAACTATAGATCCTGTTACCGCTCACAAATTGACCTGTCGGATAGAGTCTACCATTGGTGATGTTCAAATCAACTTGAACCCATGTCTGCCCAGTCGACCCATCAGTTACCTGCACTTCCATGGCAGTATTCGTTATTTGGGGTGTTTGGGTTATATTGGCAGCTGCGATTTTATTAAGATGATAAGATGCGGCTCTACCCTTGCTTTGCACAACGTAAGCCGCTATCTCCGGACTAGCGGTATTGCCATCCACCTCTATGGAATAGGCTCCTAAGGCAGCAACCGTGTAGGTAACCTTGAATGTCCAGTCCGCTGTATTAGGGTCTCCAGTAGCAGTAGCGCTATCGCTATCATCCTTAGTTCCCAAACCGCCAAATGTAATAGTAGTGCCACTGATTATATCATCTTTGGCTGGACTTGGATCCGGATCATCAGTATCTTGTGGGTCAGATGTCGGATCGCTTGGTGCTTTTGTTACTCTTATCTCCGTCACTGTCGCGCCCGTAGCCTGAACTTCAACGGTATTCGTGTCTGCTGCCTCAGTTACTGTAAGCGTGAAGGAACGTGTAAGCAGATTGGTTGTGGATATATCGAAAACAGGTATGGTCGTAGTCCCTGCCGTTGCACTGGTAACGGCAGAGTCTCCACTCACCGATGAGGTTTGTGCCTCTACGACACCCTGCACACCCAACGCCAACACAAGAGCCATTAGTAGACCAAAAATGAATTTCTGTGTCATTAAGTTTTTCATAAGAAATACCTTCTCCATTTCTATGTAGGAGGGGTTTGTACCCCCGAGTTTTCTATTGTAATCTCAATTCTTTGATGTGTAAGAGGGTTTGTGGGGAAACACCCAAGCAAAAACACCCCAACCTGTAAAGAAAGCAGTTCCACTTTTTTATCGTTAAAAATATGATGTTAGATAATATTCCCGTCTGAAGCAGGATTTGCGGGATTATACGGATTTTCAGGATTACAGCACTTTTGATTGCCCTTTATTTTTCAGTAGATAATCAAGCTATTTGTTGAAACCGTATGCACGTGGGCATCTCAGCACGCAAACTAAAAGTTTGCGCTACACCAACTAATACTCTCTCATTCTGCAAATCCCAATCATCCTGTAAATCCCGCTTCAGACGATTTCCCATAATCCGCGTCCATCCGCCTCATCCGTGAAAATCCGAGATTCAGACAGATAAAGCCTTTTCGCCTGCGGGTGAGGTGCCGAGCCGTGCCACTTGATATCTTTGTAGCACAATCTTTAGATTGTGCATTTCATCACGCAAACTGAAGTTTGCGGTACAGCAACCGATACGCCCCTCCTCGTGCAAATCCCAATCATCCTATAAATCCTGCTTCAGACGATTTCCCATAATCCGCGATTCAGAAACGATGTAAAAAAATAAAGGCGGTGTAGGGATACACCGCCTTTATCGGTTGGTAGGTTAGTTCAAATAGATTGTATCCCTGAAATAACCTTGTTTGTCTCGCAGCTTAGTCAACATCTTTCAAATCACCCCAGGTCGTGGTGACCTTCCCTGCTGCAGAGACATGACCTTTCAGACGCGTCGTCGCAAGGCGCGTGCGCTTGCCGTCTAACGACACATCTTCGATTTGATAATAATAGACAACGTTGGGTTTCGCCGTGGTGTCCGTCCACTCGTAGACATGCTTTTCAGATGTCGTGCCGTGTCCGGGAACGATACCTTTGACGTTGACGACTGTGAATTCACCCGTCTTGCTTTCACTCCGCAGGATGTTGAATCCGGCGTTGTTCAATTCAGACTGTGTAATCCAACGGACGACGACGTGTCCAGTGGCGTCATCACGGACGGGACGGAAGCTGGAGAGCGAAACGGGCAGTGGACCACCGAGACGGTAGCCGGGGGTGCTGACATCATCGCGATGGCCGTAGTAACTGATACCCGCACCCGCAATATCGGATTGATTCCAAGAATCTACCATTATGCCATCAAGGGCTGCTTCGGGACCACTACCAATACTGCGGCTACCATATTGGCGTAGAAGCGACTGACGGGCTTCAGGATCGCGCATAGGCAGATCCCACATAATCACGCGCTCAGCACCCTTCACATCAACGTTCCCTGCTACATCGACCGGAACACCCGTTTGACGGTTCGCATCTTTGTCCCAAAGTTTCAGAACGAAACCTGTACGGCTCAGAAGCGTGCTTCTGCGACCCGCAGGCTCTAACCCTAACTCCGTACGATGTCGCTGATAAAGGTTATAGACACGATTACGTGCGACGTTGTTTGTAGCACTTCCTGAAACCAGCAAGAGCGTCTGGTTCGGTAGAATGATCGCACCATCTTCAAACTCGAAGATAGAGTCGACGTAGGACGCAACATCTTCCTTGTTGCGAATTTCCAGGTGCCATCCTTGGAGGTTAACCGCTTCTGTCATTGAGCTATTATAGAGTTCGACCCACTGGATGAGGTTCCAGCGTGGACCGGCATCATACATAATTTCGCTGATTGTGACCGTCGCAGTGGCAGCAGTTAAATCCGCGTTTTTGCCTTTGACAGCGTTGTTCGCATAACCGGGTGTACCCGGCGCAACTGCTAAATCTACACGGGCATCATAGCCGAGACCACCTTGATGACCGAAGGATTTCCAGTCGTCCTTGTGGAGCCTGTTGTCTCCGGTCTTCTGGGCATCCCGTCCGAAGGAGTTGTTCGCGGAAGCGAAGGTGTTATCACCACCGAAGTCACCGCCATCATCCCGGTCCCCCGGCACCGTCCAACCTTTGAGCGGAAATACATCCGTTTGATCGACTCTGGTTTTGTCGGTGACGGCGAAGAAACCGTTACCTGCGATATCAACAACCTTTTCATGGTTCGTCTTATCGTTGCCGTTCCGGAGAACGAGTAGGTATTTTCCGGTGTTGTTCAACTTCAGATCTGGATCAACGAAATACATGTGGCTCGCGCCTTTTTGGACGCGCTCATTGAGCGGATCCGCAATATTGACCCCATCTGCCAGAATGGTATCTGCGGGATCACGGTTATAGATAACCAAGAAACCCCCTGCGGGGATCTTCGCATAACCCGCATCGGGGAACTCTACGATCCGCTTATGATTCTTCGCAGCATCCGAATTGTTGTTGATGACCATATCGATCACCCACTTCTTGATTTCAACATCAGCAGTGCCGGTGTTGTGGAGTTCAATCCAGTCAAGATTGGCATCGGCTGTATCGTTACGGACTTCGTTGATAATAACAGAGGTAGCAGGCAGCGAAGCCGGAGCTTTCGCATAATCGATCTCTGTACCTACGGGAGGTCTGTGAACGGAACCGGGTGTACCGGTAAAGAACCCTGTCATGTTAAGGCGTCCTGAAGAGGCAGCCCAAGAACCGCCCGCACTGCCGTCGTTCCAACCAGCGACTTTGTATTCGCGATTCAAATCTACGAGATCATGTTTCCGATACATGGAGACGAGACGGGTCGGTTCAAACTCCAATGCTGCGTCTGCAGTGATTCCAGCACCCGAGCCACCGGTTTGAGCCGCTACTGGAAGGGAACCGCTGTTCCCGGGAATGCTGCCCCACCAATTAGAACCGAAGCGCGCTGTAGTGCTGATCATGTCAACGATGTAATACGTAACTTCATTATCCGCAGTACCAGGATCTGGATCATACGTTACTGTCTGTCCAAGACGATCCCTTCTGTTGTTCTCAGTGAAGATGAACAGCATTGTAGCATTATTAACACCACCAGTAGCTGGACCCTCTACCGCAACTGTCAAGGGATCGTCTACTACTCGCGTTGCATCCGGAAGCGTAAAATTATTGTAGATTTCAATCCATTGGGGCATTGCTCTGGGATCACCAGTAACAGACTCGTTCTCTCCCCACATAACCTCAGTCATGACGAAACGATGTGCATAGCTTTTATTGGCTTTTACACCTGTAGTACTGATCGCCAGTTCGATAGTACCCCCGTCACGAAGGATATGATACAGATTCGGGAACCTCTCGTCTTCAACCGAAACACCACCAATAGTAGGTCTTGGAGTCCGAGCAGCTGACGCTTCTGCCGTTATTATCGGTGTATTCGTAGTACTTCTGGCACCTGCTGCCGCTGGTATGACAAAGGTCCCTGAATCCGTACCTGCTTGTGCAACGATCCCATTGGCTGTTTCAATAGCTACTACGCTGGGTGTTGCAATAGGCATTTCAAAGACAGCAAAACCGTTGGCTTTTGGGAAAGTATTCGTCGTGCTGTTTACCGCAGTAGCAGTGGCATCACCACCGATTACCCGACTAATATAGGTCTTCTGTGCCTCTGCTGGTGTCGCAACAAAGATAAGCCCGACGGCTAACATTACAACTAAACTTGCTAAGGAAAATGTCAATTTCTTTGACAACATTACTTCTATTCTCCTTAATACTAAATATAAAGATAAACTTTTATCGGAGGCGCGGATTTTAGGATCCCCACCCTTCCGATGTCTCTAACACTATATACATAAGAATCTGTATCCAGAGATGTGGATATCTATTCTTTTTTGAACCTAACCTAATGTGCTGCATCGTGTGCAGCGATAACGAGGTGTTTTTCTTCGCTGCCTATTTGGATACAGCATCGTCCATTTTCAAACTTGTGCCGAGGGGGGCATTTATCCCCTGCGCGAGCCATGCCTTTAATAGATACGCGTTGTTTTCCTATTTCCCTTGTTACTTCTTATAATAGGAGAAACCCTTCGCGTCTCGGAAATCGACTCACATTCTGGCAAAACGTGTGTGAAAATTAACTTTGTAACACTCGTTGCTATTAAGTATAGGACATTTTACGTTAAACGTAACCTTCGCCGCAAATGCCAGGGGATGTCGTTCGCCTTTTTCCTCGCCTGGGGCTGATCGTGTCTACCTCCTTGTAATTGCGTTCGCTGGCAGCTTCTTTGAGAAATGTTGTGTTTCGGACGCGAAAAAGTGTTGACAAAAGGACCTGAAATGTGTTAGACTCTCTCATATAAGTAGGAGGCAGGTGCTGCGGATGCCCCCGTGTCCGAAGAGGAGAACGCATGTTAATAGAACGCGACCTGCGGGAGTTGTCGAATGTTTCGAGCCACCACTTCCCCGATAGGAGTGCGAAATGGCTGATCCGTCAGCGCGAACATCTTGAAGCGTTACTGAGAATGGTTGCAGGACAGATCGCCGATGCCCTTGACTTTGCACACGTCGAACAACTCAATCGAAGTTTCATCTCCGATGAACTGCGACCCCAAGAATCTGATATGGTCTTCAGGGTGCCGTTTCGGTCCCCGACGCAGACGCGTCAGGAAGTCATCGTCTATCTGCTCATAGAGCACCAATCCACAATCGATCCCTCCATGGCACTTCGCTTGCTCTCTTACATGATTCAGATATGGATGGAGGAGCGCCGGCAGTGGCAGGAAGAGAGACATCCACAGAGCGAGTGGCAGCTGACACCGATCGTGCCGATCGTCTTTTACACCGGTAAAGGCGCGTGGCGGGTCCCGCTCTCTCTGACCGCCCTCCTGGACATCCCGGAAGTCCTTACCCGTTTCGTCCCGACTTTCGACACCTTGCTCCTCGATGTCAAAGCCACGGACCCCGACGAACTGACAGAAGCCGGTCATCCGTTGGGATGGTTGTTGACTGTCTTACAGCATGAGGACTCCGATGCCCCTGTGATGCGGAAAGTCCTCCTTGAGGCTTTAGAAGGGCTCACGGACTTGCACACACACGATGCGGATCAGTATAGGCGTGCGATTTTGTATATTTTCCTACTCATTCTACACCGCAGAGACGCAGCTGAACATCAAGACTTACTTCGTATCCTCACCAAAGAGCATACACAGAATCAGGAGATCGTAGACATGGCAGCATCCATCATTGAACTCAGTGAACAACGCGGACATCAACTCGGTATTGAACAAGGTATTGAACAAGGTATTGAACAAGGTATTGAACAAGGGGCGCGTCGGACGAGTATCGAAAGCACACTCGCTATCCTCAACACTCGCTTCCCTGATGCTAACGTTCAGACGCTCACGCCTATCCTTGAAGCTATTGCGGACCTCAACCGACTCAAGCAACTCAATATCGAGGCATCTGTCGTAGACTCCTTTCACGCCTTCCAAGAACGCGTAGACGCATAAGCCGAAAGAAAAAGCGAGTTATCAGTTCATAAGAAACAACACATCTATTGAAGGATGTTTTTCATGGATCCTCTTTTCCGATTTAATGAATGAGCATTAACCACGCAGAAATCGTCCAAACTATAGGTTACCATAAATACCCCTAACCTTCTCTGTCCTTATGTCAGAACTGAAATTTCTGTTGCCTTCACGGTGGACATCGGCAAAAGTCTTTGGGACTGTAACCTATATCGGACTCTTCGTCTTTGTTTTAGCACTTCCCTTCGGTTACTCGACGGCGTTCCTTAACATCGGACTCTCGCTTGTGCTATTCGGATGGATCGGACGCATCGTTTCGGAACGGAAACTCGGCTGGCGACGGACCCCGCTCGACCTTCCTATCGCGTTGTTTTTAGGATCAGCCCTCATCGCATCCCTCTTCGCACCGCACCCTTCCACAAGCAGCCTCGGCTACTTTTGGAAATTACTGCGAGCGATCCTACTCTTCTATGCCGTTGTCCACAGTCGCTTGGGAACCCGATGGCGACACGTCGTCATTGTCTTTATCGCTACAGCGGGTATCTCTTCTACACTCGGGCTCTCGTATTACGTAAACGACACCCGTTTAGCACTCGACTTTATGGGACGAATTGGGTTACAATTTCAGGAGGAATTTACTGTAGCAGAAGGGTTCTCGGACGAATTACGTGCCGAATTGCGTACATGCCGTGTCCCGCTCTCGGAAACGGCTTTCCACGTAACCGACAGAAACCCGTCAGCGCAACCCGACACATGGCGTATTGACGATCCGGCGAGAGACAGACGCTACACAGTCCGTCCGGGTGAAACACACCTTATGGTATATATGATTGAGCAACGTCTCACGGGGACGTTCAAAATGCCCAATGACCTCGGTGCATACCTCGCGCTCAGCCTTCCATTCGTCATAGGCTACTTTGCTGTTGGTTTAATAGCCATCAGCGATCAGCGGTCAGCGGTCAGCGGTCAGCAGTGCGTCATCCGTAAAGATTCCTCTTTGCCGAAAACCGAAAACCGAAAACTGATAAGTATAACCGTAATATTAGGAATAATCTTAGTCTTGATGAGCGCGAATCTTGTCTTGACCTTGACGCGTGCGGCGTGGGTGAGTGTTACCCTCGCAATCATCTTCAGTGTCTCCTATCTTACCATCAGCACGCTGTCCACAACTATCCCATGGAAACGAGGCTTATTGGTATTGGTTTTAATGAGCATTGTGTGCTGTGTACTACTTCTGAATACAAATACTCGACAGATACTAATTGATATGGTGCCGCGGCACATCAAGACCCGTTTTCAGACCATGATTACGCATCCCACAGGCTTCATGAGTGAACGTCCACAGTGGTGGCGAATGTCCCTACAATTCATTCAGCAGTATCCACTTACCGGAATCGGACCCGGTAGATTTCGCTACGAGTACCAACTAAACGGACCCCCTGAACAATACGACACGCCTTATCACGCACATAACATCTATTTGCACATCGCCGCCGAGCAGGGGATTCCATCGCTTTTGCTGTTTTTGTGGATAGTAGCGATCATCTGCCAATCTATATTCGCCATGCGGCAGGCAACAGATTTTTGGGGGATGGGGACCTTTATCGGCGCGAGCGGATTCCTCATTTCTGCGCTTGTTTACGGGCTTGCAGATAACATTCTACATCAACGCACAGTGTTGCTTTTCTGGTTTATCATCGGCATAATTTTTTATTCACAACTATCAAAGGACACAAAATATGAAAAAAACTCGGACACCGGTTGATCTATCTTCCGTGACAACCTATCCACTCAAGGAACGTATCAATAAAGTCTCGGTTCACGATTTTGCGACGCTGCCAGAATCAGAGACGGATATTTCCGTATTTTTAGCGAGCCTCCCGAAAATTCTCAAAGGATCAGATTTCTTAGCACTCGTCGACGATATCGTCACAGCGCATCAGCGCAAGAAACCCGTTATCGTAATGATGGGTGGCCATGTCATCAAATGCGGATTGAGCCCACTCCTCATCGCTTTGGCGAAACGTGGTGTGATTACCGGGTTTGCCTTTAACGGCGCGAGCAGTATCCACGATTTCGAGATTGCCCTTATCGGGGAAACCTCTGAGGATGTCTCTGTGTATCTTCAGACCGGACAATTCGGGATGTGGGAGGAGACTGGACGTTTGATGAACACGGCAATTCAGCACGCTGCGGATACAGGTATGGGGATGGGCGAAGCGTTAGGTCAGCAGCTCGTAGAGATGAACGCGCCTTATAACGCGGCGAGTCTCCTTGCTACCGGTGTCCAATACGATGTCCCAATTACGGTGCATGTCGCTATCGGCACAGACATTATCCACCAGCATCCTGCAGCGAACGGTGCTGCCATCGGTGCTGCGAGTTTTACGGATTTTTGCCTGTTGACGGCGTTGGTAAAGGAATTAGAGGGAGGTGGGGTCGTGCTCAATTTGGGTTCAGCTGTGATTTTGCCGGAGGTCTTTTTGAAGGCTTTAACAATCGCGCGAAATTTAGGGAATACGGTATCCCATTTCACGACTGCTAATTTTGACATGAATCAGCAATATCGTCCTGTAGAGAATGTCGTCAAACGTCCGACGGAGATGGGAGGGAAAGGCTATACGTTCACGGGACACCACGAGTTGATGATTCCGCTTCTGGTGCAGGCAGTGCTTTCGCGGCTATAAGGAATTTTACCGTAATTGCACGAGAATATCTGCTGCTCTGACAATAAGAATATCTTGATAACTTTGGAGAGGAAGGAGATGCTTTCGATCACCAGTAACGATGTGAGTAGCACCAGCGACAATAGCACACTCTATTATCTTGTCGTCATCAGGATCCGTGGTGACCCCTCGGAGTTGGTTGGGAATTCTCACCGTCCGAAGAAAACTGAGGAGATTCGTAACTATTTCCGAGATCTGCAATGGAGGGACATTTAACTTGGTAGTCAACTTTTCTTCAAACTCATCAAGTATTTCAGAACATGTTATTCCTACAACTTTATCACTCTTTGCAAGTTTAATGCAATCGTAGGGAACGCCGCCCTAAATCATACCTGATATCAAAACATTTGTATCATAAACTACTATCAGCTGCATTCCCTGTCCTCATGAACAAGGTCATCAATAAAGTCCTCTCGTTCCTCTTCTGTCATGGTGTCCCAATTCAATCCTCGGGATGCACAGAGCTGTCGGACCTGCGACTCGGCATATTTCATCCGCTCTTCTTCACCGACACTGGTTCTCTCTGCAAGCGCAACCAAGACTGCCCGTTTTTCTTTTGGGGGCATCTGCTGGATAAAATCGATAAGCTGTTCGGTTGTTAACTCAATAGTTGCATTCATTCTATAATTTCTCCTTTGGAAGAAAAAATTACCTACTAACACAAACAACACAGAAGATACACTATTGCCCTCTCCTGCGTTGGAACGTCCTTTTTAATTCTGCTAACAATGCTCGGCGCGCCCGCAATTGTGGTAAAGACGGAATGTGCAAGTAGATCCTTAGGAGTTTGCCCCGTTTCGCACGATCCGCATCCGTGTAAGTTTCCAAAATCTTTTGATATATTGAACCGTCCATCTCAAATCCCTCCGGTCTCTATGAGATAGTGTCACCCAAATCAGTCACGACCTTTGCACAATGAGATCGCTGTAGGAAACAGCAACCGGGTCGGTAGTGTCTAAGCGAAGTATGGTTTTAACGTGTTGATGTTCGTTTACGGCTTCAGTTTTAGTTTGTCCCTGAAACACCGTCTCCAATTCAACGAATTGCCCTAAATCAGCAACCGTATCAAGGTGGATACGCGTGTGATTGAACATCCAAAGTTCTCGCTGTTTCTTGACAATTGCTTTGATACCCAGCGCGGCGGTTAGGAACGCTTTGAGGGTTACGGGATTAACGATCTCACAGAGTTGGTACTGACTGTAGCGGGACGCCTCCATGTTCGGACGTTCATAATAGATGAGCCACGCCTCTGTTATCTCATCAATTTCACGTAGTTTAAGACGAGGTTGGCACTTTTCCGACGGTACATAAAAATACGTATCAATTTGACGCACAGTTTCATGATATGTTGCATTTAAGTCAGCCAATCTTGGATAGAAACTCTCAAGCGACTGACACTGTGCCTTGAACTCTAAATTTGTTGCCATATTTGATCAGATATAACGTTAAGCACGCCTCATCAGACTGGGTAGGTGCGGTTTCCCAACCGCACTGGGCATCATTCCAGGTCTCTAATGTCTTCATCAGATTCAAAACCGTCAATACACGAGCGATTGCAGCGTTCTCCATGCGCCAACAACCAACAAACCTCATGTCGTAACTGAAGTGAACTCATCAGACAGGTACGCAACTGCTCTGGATCGAAATCGCGTCCTAATAGAAAACTGTAGCTGCCCAAACGCATCACGTGTCGTCCGGCATTGTTATTACGGACAATAGGAACAATTTTCACGTGAGGCTGATACCTCTCAACATATTCAAAGAGTCTCCAGCGCGAGCGCCGCAAACAATCAGGGATTACCATCTGATATTTTGCCACCTTCAGCATACCGATGGCTTCTCCAGTGCGTTCTGGAATATCGCATCCGTAGCCTGCAGAATGAACGAGATCCCTCACCTTATAATGTAAATCCTCGTTCCTTGAGAGGAACATCACATCGCCTTGTAATTCAGAGATGCCGAAATCCTCTTGAATATCAAGGGGAATACGTGCCTCCCGAGTCCGCCAATCCAAGGTTCGACGCGCCCGCCTCACCCGCTCGTTGACATCGTCAAGTCTCTCTTCCAAATCTGGGAGTGGCTTAAAAAATTTTCGCATTTTGTTTCTGCAAGCCCTTTGGTCAAAAAAATAGGAATCGATTACTGCTTTCTATTGTAGCACACCTCTTTGACGTACATCAACCAATTTTGTTGATAAAAACCGCGACATGCTATAAAATTAGGGCATTCAGAGATCAGTAATTAGCAGACAGCAGTTAGGGCGTTCGCTACCTGCTAACAAACGAGTCGCGAAATAGGAGCATCACAATGCCTACACTACAACTCCCACTCCCACCACATTTCGATGCAGATCGGGTAGACAAAGTTTGGCGGATTCCCTATCAAGAACGCCAAGGTGAAGCACAAGAGTGGGCACGGAAACACGCAATCCGCCCGGCATCGGAGGATACGTTTCGGACGTTTCTGCTACTCGTCGATGTCCAAAATACATTCTGTATCCCGGACTACGAACTTTTCGTTGGTGGAAGATCTGGGAATGGTGCCGTAGAAGATAATATCCGCTTGTGTCAATTCATCTATCGCAATCTACCAAATATCAGCAAAATCGCTTGCACGATGGATACACACACAGCGATGCAGATATTTCACGAAGTCTTCTGGATCAACGATGCCGGTGAACACCCCACACCCCTACAGACCCTGATTACACAAGAAGACATCGAAACAGGTAAATGGCGCGTCAATCCTGCGGTTGCGGAAAGCCTGATGGGAGACCAAAATCGGTACGAATGGCTCAAGGCTTACGGTGAACACTATGTCAAAACCCTCACAGCAGAGGGGAAATACCCGCTTGCGATATGGCCCTACCATGCAATGCTCGGTGGGATTGGGCATGCCGTTGTCTCTGCTGTTGATGAAGCCTGCTTTTTCCATACAATCGCACGTAAGACACAGATACATTACGAAATTAAAGGACAGAATCCGTTAACGGAAAACTATTCCGTCTTGCGTCCGGAAGTCCTTAACGATGCCGATGGAAAACCGATCGCTGAAAGAAACACCACCTTCCTACAAATGCTTCTCGAATACGATCGAGTGATTGTCGCTGGACAGGCAAAAAGCCACTGCGTCGCATGGACCGTTAGCGACTTGCTCGAAGAGATTCAGCAAACGGATATTGAATTGGCAAAGAAAATCTATCTTGTGGATGACCTAACTTCACCCGTTGTTGTGCCAGGTATAGTGGACTATACAGAACCTGCAGACGCTGTTTTTGCCAAAGTTTCGGATGCAGGGATGCATGTGGTGCAGTCAACAGAGATGATTGCGGAGTGGGTTAAGTAGCAACTTGGGTCATTACTGAAGAAGGCTTAGAATGATCGAAAATCTGTCCGAAACGAAGTGGAGGACAGTCCAGGAGTAAGAAATTAAAAAATGGAAAATAGACAAACAGGATTCGGAACTTACGTGCGCTTGTCAGGGATGATGTTTCTCCAGTTCGCTATATGGGGCGCATGGGCAGTACTTATTGCTGGACACATGCAAAACCTCGGATTCACCGGCAAACAGATTAGCTACGTCTTCGGCACGACCGCCATCGGTTCAATGATTTCTCCAATCATCGCTGGCTGGATTGCGGACCGATTAATGCCTGCTCAGGTGTTCGCAGCGATCTCACACTTACTCGGCGGTGTCTGTCTGCTTTTCGCCTGGAGACAGACAAGCTTCCCGATGATGTGGGGCGCGATTTTCCTGCATGCCGTCCTCTACATGCCCACGATCGCACTGACCAACGCTATCGCTTTCCACCACATGGGACAATCAGATAAATTTGGTAATATTCGGGTCTTTGGGACGTTTGGCTGGATTGCGATTAATTGGGCGTTGAGCCTGTATCTACGGTACTGCGAAGGCCAAGCGATAAACCTTTCATTCATCTCTGACTGGTTCTCCTTCTTAGGTAATGTTGTTTCTTTTCTCATCAATCACCTTCTTGATGGGGCTGTCTCCGACTGCCTCTTCTTCGGTGCCATCCTTTCCTTTATTATGGGCATCTACTGCCTGACACTTCCCAACACACCGCCAAGCAAAGAGGCAAAGAACCCGTATGCATTTCTTGAAGCGTTCTCTCTCGTCTCAAACCGAAATTTCGCTGTGCTTCTGATTATCTCCTTCGTTGTTGCCATTGAACTTCCCTTCTATTACAACTTGACCTATCTCTTCCTAACCGAAGCAGAGCATGGCGTTGGATTGGCAGGGAGTAGTGCCAATTTTGCAATGAGCCTCGGACAAGTTGCTGAGGTTGCACTTATGCTCCTCCTATTCCCGTGCCTACGGTGGTTTGGGATGCGGTGGACAATCTTCTTGGGGATCCTCGCGTGGCCCGTTCGGTACGCCATTTTCGCCATAGGTCAACCGGTGTGGTTAGTTGTTGGCGCGCAAACCCTACACGGGATCTGTTACTCGTTCTTCTTCGTTGGTGGAATGATTGCAGTAGAGCGGTTGAGTTCACAAGATATCCGAGCGAGTTCTCAATCCCTGCTCCTTTTTGTTACCAACGGGTTCGGGATGTTAGTCGGACATATCATCAGCGGACGCGTCCACGACTTTTTCGCCTACGCTGACGGTGGACACGCCTGGGCAAAAATCTTCATGGTGCCTATCGTTGTAACAGTCTTTGCCGCAATTGCCTTCATTGCGTTATTCGACGAGCAGAAGTATCAAGCAGACGCGGAAGCAATGGGACAAAATTCTACATAGTGCAAAATTGAGGTAAGAAATTATGTCAACGGATAAAACACTTGCGTTTTATCCGACTGGCGGCAAGCTAAGGATTTCAGCAAGGCGAAATCGCGTTGTGCCAGCGTTACAACATGTCACATGCCGCGGAAACACAAACAGCAGAAGCATATTTTGAAGAACTTCGTTGATCGCTGCTGGTTGTCAGGCTGTTCCGCTTTCAGGACGTTCCGCTGCACACTAAGATGTCAGTAACTTAACTTGTATCATGAAAAGACGCTCTAATAAGCAAACGCCCTGCTGACCGCTGAAAGCCTACGCAGTAGGCGACCTGACTGCTGACGGCTAAATATTATGTTTGATTTCCGAGCACCCCTTTTCTTAATTCTACTCGCTGCAATCCCGTTACTAATTTTTCTGCAACGACGGGCACACCGCAGCACAGCGCAGTGGCGAAAAAGCGCGATCTTCTTCCTCAGAGGTACCGCGCTTTTATGCGCTATCTTCGCCTTAGCCGATCTGCACCGAACCCATAAAGAACAACGTCTCGCAGTCGTTTTCCTGATTGATACCTCCGAAAGCATCCCATCTATACAACACGAAAAGGCACTCAAAAAGATAAACGCCGCTGTCGCGAGTTTAAAACCTACTGATCGGTTCGGTATTATCAACTTCGCGAGGGAGACCGCTATCCTACGAGAAATCCGTTCTAAACAAGACCTACCCGTTGCAGATGCGTCTGTAGCGTCAGTGGAAACACTCGCGGAACAGACGTTCCAGCGAGACGGCACGGATATCCTCACAGCACTCAAACGCGCAATTGCCCTCTTGCCAGACAATTATCATCGACGGATCGTACTGTTCAGCGACGGCATACATAACGCTGGCGGGACACCCATCAAAGACTACCTACCGCTGCTCTCTGCAAGCGATGTTGAAATATTAACAATCCCACTCGAAACTATCAAGGATGCCGTTCAAGTGGTGCAGCTGCAACTCCCCGCTGAAGTCCACAAAGGACAACATTTTGGAATCGACGTAGTGATTGAAACCGACGGGAGTATCCCAAACCTGAACGCCACCCTCTATCGCGAAGACACCCCGATTGACGAATTTGAATGGACATTACCGAGCGGCAGATATGTACGCTCTTTACTGACAGAACAGATTTCGGAAGAAGGAAGTCATACGTACCGACTGAAGTTGAACGTAACCGATGAAATTCCAGAAAACAATCAGGCGGATGCCGTTGTGCAAATTCAGGACAAACCCCAGGTTACCGTATACACAGAAGGTAATTTGTCAAACACTACGCCCCTTAAAACCGTTCTTGAGGAAAATGGCTTCAGTGTGGAGGTAATGTTCGCAACGGAGATGCCGACAGAACTTGTAGCACTCCAACGCAGCGATGTTCTGATACTGAACAACGTCCCTGCAGATGCGCTTTCGGTGGAACAACAACAACACATCGAAAATTACGTCCGCGACCTCGGACACGGATTGGTTGTTATCGGTGGAAGGCGTGCCTATGGACCTGGCGGCTATACCGATACGGCGTTGGAACGGACACTCCCGATAGAGATGACCCCACGTGAACGCAAGGACGCTGTCGCTATTGTCTTTGTGCTGGATACATCGGGGAGTATGGCGAACTACGTCGGGGCGCGACAGAAAATCCAACTCGCCATTGAAGGGGTCCGTACCGGTATCCGTAACCTCGACGAAGAAGATATGGCTGGCATCCTCGGTTTCAATACTGATGTTCATCGCATTTCTGACCTCATTTCCGACCAGAATGCGCTGATCTTTGCCGTGAGCAAACTCCGTCCAACGGGTGGCACTACGAAGATAAAAGATGCCACTGAGAAGGCGTACGAGATGCTCAAAGCAAACGAGGCAAAACGGAAGCATATCGTCCTCTTATCCGACGGTAAATCCGATGGTGCGGAATCTGCTTTTCTTGAACTCGCAGCGCAGATCGCTGAGGCACGCATCAGCCTCACAACAATAGCAATAGGCGATGCCAATAGACAACTCCTTACGAAAGTCGCAGAAACAGGCGGTGGACATCCTGTTTTTGTTGAAAATATCCAGCAGCTGCCGGAGGTCTTGACAGAAGCCGTCCGAGAGACCCGGCGTTACATCGTTCAAGAACCCTTTCAACCTGTTATTGCTGTTCCAGAAGAACCGATTGTTGCAGGCATCGACACACCTCCGGAACTTCTGGGTTACGTTTCAACAACAGAAAAGGGAGCCTCCCAAGTTTTCATCCGCTCACACAAAGACGAACCGATCCTTGCAGGTTGGAATTTCGGATTGGGGAAATCGGTTGCGTGGACATCAGACGCTCAACCCGTATGGGCGAAAGCGTGGATTTCGTGGGAAAACTTTGGGAAGTTTTGGGGACAGACTATCAACTGGGTACTTCCAGCAACAGATACGGATGCTGATTTCGATCTCTCGGTATCACTTCGGCACGGTGTGGCGCAAGCCAATATTGATACACGCACAGCGTCGCAAGCATCGTATAAACTTCACGTTGTAGGCCCGGATGGTACAAGCGAATCGGTTGAAATGCAACAGGGAACACCGACGCGTTACAGCGGCACATTTCAGATGCCCAACAGTGGTGCCTATATTGTTACTGCTCAGCGTGAAGGCGATGCCCACAGGCGTACCGAAGTTTTGTCGCTCTCTTACCCGGCAGAATACGCCGAATTTGAAGTCAATACGGTTCTGCTAAAGATGCTTGCTGCTGGCACGACTGGTATTTATGAACCGACACCGACTCAGATAACGAAACCGGCAGGTACACCCGTCGAGAAGGAGGTCTCACTGGCACGAGTGTTGTTAGTCGCTGCGGTTCTCTTGTTCGTATTAGAGATGATTCTTCGGCGTTTCAGCATAACAAATAGACATTTGACTGCGTTTTTTGAGCAATTGCGCGGAAAACTTATTGACGAATCGATCAGTCCCCAAACAATAGGTACACCTGTGAGCGTTGCACCTTCGGACCAACGCGTCCCAGCAGACACAATACCTCCACAACCTGCAGAAGCAACGATGACCCGATTATTAGCCGCCAAAAAACGTGCACGTTAGACTATACAAGCGGACGCTGGCGAATTTCGTGCCAAGGACCGGTAATCGCCAGTGTAATCCCGTGACTCTGTATGTTCACAAAGAGCGTCGTGCCGTCAGGCGAGAACGTCGCACCCGCAAGTTCAGACATATTGCCCGAATTCCGAGCAAACTTATAAAGATGCCCTTCAGGCGTGACACCAACCAAGAACTCTTCTTCGGGACCGTCTTCACAGATAATAAGATCTCCCCACGGCGCGACTGTCAGGTTATCGGCGTTTTCCATGAGATTCCTGTCGTTTGGCTCAATGAAGAGTTGAAGCGTTCCCGGTTCTTGCTCCTCACGATTCGTCCCTTCATAAGGACTCGGTATATACTTCCAGATCTGGCCCTTGTACGCAATACCACCATTCGTGCAAGCGATATAAAATTCTCCCGTTTCGGATCCACTCCCATACCATATCCCTTCACCGCGTGCAAACTTTGCCGCCCCTTTATCTTCGTTTCCCTGTATGCGGAGATCGTCATCCGGGGATGCTATATTCTCAACATCCACCCATTCGACTGCAAGTGTCTCTCCAACTGGAACTGGATTATACATCCAGCGAAAAATCTTCTGCATCCGGCTCTGCCAGTTCCGAGTATCCGCACCTTTGAGGTCGCGGATTTTTAGTGCTTGAAGTTTACCACCTGCAGCGAGTTCACCCGGTGTGTCCGGAATAAACCGATAAATTAAACTATCGCCTCTGTCTTCGGTTTGATAGACAATCCCCGTCTTAGGATCAACGGCAACGGCTTCATGATTGAAACGTCCCATCGCTTTCAAGGGGATGGGGTCAGTCAATCCTATCTCAGCAGTGACCGGGACCTCAAAGTTATATCCGTGATCTACTTCATAAGTCGTTTCTGGATCCGCCTTTTGCATAGTCTCTTCACAGGTAATCCATGTATTCCAAGGTGTGAGACCGCCAGCGCAATTTCGGATTGTTCCTACCAGACTCAAGAAATGCTTCTCCAATGTCTGCGTTTTCGTGTCATAGACGAGCGTTGTCGTGCCACCGAGGCATGGCAGTTCACCTGATCCAGCGTCATAGAATTTACCAACGGCAGCGCGTTCAATTTTCTCGTTATTCCATCCAAACGCGCCAACTGATTTGCTAGTCGCCTGCAATTCGTGATTGCGAATGAGAATAGTTTTGCCGTTGGGACCTGGGTAAGCCGCCATGCCGTCGTGTGCACCTGGCACCCAAAGCCCATCATCCATCAGTTCGCCTGTTCTCGAAAAGGCGTGAGCGGTAAACCCTTCTGGAAGATCAAGGAGGCGATTTGGACTCGGCTTGAATTCAAAGGGTGGCGGAGGTCCGAAGCCTGGCACCTTTTGAATCAGTGTCCGGCTACACCCCAAAAATCCGAGACTGACCGCTGCAGAGGCGGTCACAAGTGTACCCAAGCGTAGAAACTGTCGTCGAGATAACCTATTCTTCATAAATTTCTCCTCATCAAGGCACTAAAGAGATACCAAAAGCTCCCGTATTTAGATGCAACATTTTTTATCTGTAAAGTATAACTTTACTATTTTACAATATTTTTAAAATTTTTTCAAAAGTTTGTGACATGTTGCCGGACAATAGCCGCTTCTGGTTCAAACTCCCACAATTACGTTGTTACCAAACAAAACTGAGAAACCTTAGCAAGGGTGAAAGCAAATACTCAGGTTAGGACAAATCCTTCGTCTTGCATCATCCTTAAAAAAATGCTTGACACGCTTTAATATTTCTCATAAAATTCCAATTATTGGAAAAAGGTCCGATGCGCCGATTGAACATAGGGTATACAATCCACGACTTAAGGTAATATTCCAAGGAGCTGCGGCCTTATGAAAATCACTGGCATTGAATACCGAACCGTATCTATCCCGTTTGTTCCGGCAATACAGGAGCACTGGGACATGGATTATCCAACCACTTTGGTATGGGTCCACACGGACGAAGGTCTCACAGGATTGGGAGAAAGCAATTCTCTGAATAGCAATATTACAGACCAAGCGGATGCCATTGCCGAAAGGTATGTCGGTAAAAACCTTTGGGATATTGATCTGGCTTCGGAGTCATTTGCTTTCCAATGCGCCTTTTACGACTTGGCAGGACAAGCGTTAGGGGTGCCTGCTCATAAGTTAATCGGCGAAAAATATAGAGACAGGGTTGAACTCGCCTACTGGTCGCCACCAATGCCAGCAGAGGTAACGGCGGCGGAGGCGGAACGTGCTGCAAAGATGGGATTTCGGGTGCATAAACTCAAGGCTCGAAGCGCAAACATCGTCGAAACCGCCCGGTTAATCAGAGACGCGTGTGGTCCTGATTTCCAGATTCGTGTCGATCCAAATACGGAATTCGGGGATTTAGAGACCGGGCTCCGGCTCGCACGGGAGTTGCGACCCTATAACGTCGAGGTCTATGAGGACCCAATTCGGTTCGAGAACTTGTCTTGGTACCGTCGGCTTCGAGAAGAAGTAGAGGTACCGGTTGCTCGACATCTTGGGGCACCGCAAGGGATTTTAGAGAACATCCGCGCAGATGCAGTGGATGCTGTCAATATGGGTGGGAACGTCGCGGGACTGCGAAAAAGTGCCGCTGTTGCTGAAGCCGCAGACTTGCCAATTTGGGTGCAGATCTTCGCGTTCGGTTCCTGTGTCGCTTCGACCTTCGCCGCACATATCGCATGTACACTGCCAAACTGCACGATGCCAATCGATGAACTTCCACATATCCGTGTTGACGATTTATCCGGCGGTAGTATGGACCTCTCTAACGGCGCAATCACACTGATAGAAGAACCTGGATTGGGGGTCAGTCTCGACATGAATGCTGTTGAACGGTATCAAATCCGTTAGGCATAGCATTCAAACCCAAAAGATTAAAGCCTATTTCTTCTACCACATTAAAGTCATATTGAATCATTTATAAAACAATTTTTTATTTCCGTATTCATATATTATTTATGTCAATTATAGATTTCCTCAAGCAATTTGGGAATTGCTATGTAGATTGTATTTGACTTAAAGGCGATCTACAGCAGATAAACATATAAAGGAGATTTTCTGTGTTTATTGAGATTATCAATCCGAAGGGTAGACATCAAACATCCTACAAAGGAATGGTAAATATTACCTACATCCAACAGGTAAAAATAATTAGGGCAAAGAATGATTCTTACGAGATACATATTAATTTAGTCGACTCACCCAGCATAGAGTTCCTCGGTACGAAAGCAGAATGCGAGGAAACCTACAAGATGCTGCAGCGAGTATTGGAAAAACATGAAATGTCCATAGCGAAAAAGATTGTTTTTCCACCACCATCAAAACTATCAGAGCAGGAGAGCGAGAAAAAACAAAACGCCTGAAAATACGGTCGTTTGAAACCAAATCCGCCACTCCAACGTTTCTATCTTTAGCATATAAATGGTTATTTTCCTGAAGATATCTATCGTCGAATGCAACATATTAATGTTAAGAGATTATAATGACGTAGGATATATTGGCTGAAACGTTGAGAAGATCTTCTCTCAGGTGTGCAATAAACAACTGTACAAGGAGAGGTATGATGATTTCAGAAGGGCACTGGAAAGTGCTACAGAAAACAAACCGTATGCTGACCTTGAATTGGGAAACGCTTGTTAAAGCGCGAATTGAAGGCAATCAGAAACGGATAAAGTTGGCTGAGATGAGTTATTTTCAGTCGTTACGGAGTGTTCTCTCTGCCACGCAAAATGCGGTAGTAACAGAGCGAGCGCAATAACACAGTGTAAATCTGGAATATTAGGTATTTATTGACGGACAACCGCTAGCGGATTCTCCACTCCCGCCTTTTCCCCTTTAAAATCGGTAGGCGAGGTTCCTTAACCTCGCCTTTTCTTTTTTCACCTCTCGCCAAAACCCGAAAAATCCGCCTCATCCGAGATTCAAACAACCCATAACTAATGGAAGGAGAACGACTCTATCTTGACAATCAAGCGAAGTTGTGGTAGAATTTATATCATCAAGCCAATACCAAAAGGCTGAAAAAGGAGCAGGACGCGAAATGGAGAATCATCCTTATGCCCCGGCGAGAATAGAGCCGCATTGGCAAGCCGAGTGGCAAAAAAAAGAAGCATTTAAAATTCCAAACGATATCGAAACATTAAAGACCAAGCCGAAATTTTATGTACTTGGCATGTTCCCATATACCTCAGGTGCTGGGCTGCACGTGGGTCACTCGAAAAACTACTTGCCTACCGATGTTCTTGCGAATTTCCGACGTATGCAGGGCTATCACGTCATGCATCCGATGGGTTGGGATGCCTTCGGTCTCCCAACGGAGCGGTTCGCAGTGCGCGAAAACGAACATCCAATAGATATCACCCGACGAAACACGGACACCTTCCGGCACCAGATGCAACGTATCGGTTTCTCGTACGATTGGTCGCGTGAAATTGATACCTCCCTACCGGATTATTACAGGTGGACACAATGGATTTTTCTCCGTCTCTATGAAAAAGATCTTGCATACCTCGCCGATGTCCCGGTGAACTGGTGTCCCGCGTTGGGAACTGTCCTCTCAAATGAAGAGGTCAAAGATGGGAAATATGTTGAAACTGGTGACCCTGTTGAACGCCGCCTCATGCGGCAGTGGATGCTCAAAATCACTGCCTATGCCGACCAATTGCTGGAAGACTTAGATTTATTGGATTGGCCTGATGGACTCAAGGAGATGCAACGGCACTGGATCGGTAAGTCGGAAGGGGCAGACATCACCTTCAGCATCAAAGACAGCGATAAGACTTTCACAGTTTTCACGACCCGTCCGGATACGCTGTTCGGTGCCACTTATTGCGTGCTGGCACCCGAACACCCGCTCGTCTCAGAAATCACACATCCTGATGCGGCACCGACTGTTAGTGCTTACGTTAAGGAGGCTATCAACAAATCCGACCTCCAGCGCACCGACCTCGCCACTGAAAAGACGGGGGTATTCACAGGTGCTTACGCTATCAACCCATGTAACAATACGCCTATCCCAATCTGGGTTGCGGATTACGTCCTTATGACTTATGGCACGGGTGCCATCATGGCGGTCCCGGGACACGACGAACGTGACCATGAATTCGCTTCAACTTTTGATATTCCTATTATTGAGGTTATCAAGGGCGGCAAAAAGCCTATTGAAGAAGCACCTTTTGAAGGCGATGGTGTCTGTGTTAATTCTGATTTCCTCAACGGCTTGCGGGTTGATGCGGCGAAGGAGAAGATGATTATATGGCTCGAAAGTGAAGGGAGAGGCAAGCGGCAGGTTCAATATCGTTTACGCGACTGGCTCTTCTCGCGACAACGGTATTGGGGGGAACCTTTCCCACTTGCCCATCTTGAAGATGGCACCATCGTTCAACTGCCTGACGAAGATCTACCCCTCGAACTTCCACCTATTGATGCTTACAAGCCGACAGAAGATGGGCAACCCCCGCTTGCTCGTGCTGGATCCGAGTGGTTGAACGTGACGCTACCAGACGGACGAACCGCGACGCGGGAAACGAATATCATGCCGCAGTGGGCGGGTTCTTGCTGGTACTATCTCCGTTTCCTTGATGCCCACAATGTTGAAGCACCTTTTGACTCGGCACTTGAACAATATTGGATGCCTGTTGACCTTTACCTGGGTGGTGCAGAACATGCAGTACTCCATCTACTCTACGCCCGGTTTTGGCATAAAGTTTTGTATGATTGTGGTTTAGTTTCAACGAAAGAGCCTTTCCAAGGTTTGGTCAACCAAGGTACGATCCTCGCTGAATCTTATCAAGATGCCCGAGGCAAGTACTATTATCCGCACGAAGTCGAGCAGAATGATGGAAAAGCGGTTGTGAAAACCTCTGGTACACCACTCAATGTGCAAATAGAAAAGATGTCTAAATCCCGTTTTAATGTCATCAACTCAGACGATGTGATTGATAAATACGGTGCGGATGCAATTCGGCTTTATCTGCTGTTCATTGGACCTGTTACAGCCAGTACGCCGTGGCAAGATGCCGGGGTGGAGGGGGTCTACCGATTCCTGCAACGCGTCTGGCGACTTGTTGTGAATGAAGAGAACGGTGAACTCAGCGAGAAACTCACCGACGCTGATGGCATAACGGCACCTGAACTTTGGCGCGAACTCCACCAAACTATCAAACAGGTAACAGAAGACACTGAATCCATTGATAAGATGAACACGGCAATTAGTCAGATGATGATTTTCGTTAACGCTGCCACACAAGCGAAATCGCTGCCGAGAGAAACCTTGAAGGCGTTCTTGCATCTGCTTTCGCCTTACGCGCCGCACATCGCACAAGAATTGTGGCACCGTCTCGGTGAAACAGGATTCATTGCACATGAACAGTGGCCCACACACGACGAGGCAGTCCTGACAAGTGCAACTACAACCATAATCGTACAGGTCAACGGGAAACTCCGTAACCGGCTCCAACTACCTGCCGATGCAACCGACAAAGAGATTGAAGCAGCAGCACTCGCAGATGATCGGGTTCAACGGTTTACTGATGGCAAACCGATTCGGAAGGTCATCGTCGTACCAAACCGTCTTATTAACATCGTTGTTTAAAAAGCGAAAACCACTTATATGAGAAAAAATCTTGAAGATATAACTGAAGCGAACGTCTCAATCATCCCATTGGGCGGCTTAGGCGAATTTGGGATGAATATGATGGTGTATGAAACCGAGGACGACCTTATCGTCATCGATACCGGTTTCATGCTCCCGAATGCAGACATGCCCGGCGTTGACCTAATATTCCCAGATATTCATTATCTCGTTGAACGGCAGAAGAAGATTCGCGGAATCCTTCTGACTCACGGACACGAAGACCATATTGGTGCTTTAGCCTATGTCCTACGGCAGTTAGACGTGCCGGTTTACGGCACGCAGCTCACCCTCGCAATCGCAAGCGGCAGACTCCGTGAATACGGTGTACTCGGCAAAGCACAACTCAACACAATTGCCCCGGGCGATACCGTTGAACTGGGTGCCTTTTCTGCCGAATTCATCCATGTCACACATAGCATTCCCGACAGTGTAGCAATCGCACTCCACACACCCGTCGGTGTTATTGTTCATACGGGTGATTTCAAGTTCGACATGACCCCTGTCGATGGTAAGCTAAGCGATGTTCAGAGGCTCGCCCGTTTAGGTGCAGAAGGCGTCACGATGCTCGTCTCCGACAGCACAAACGCAGAACGTCCCGGACAAACACCGTCCGAGCGAAGCATCTATGATACTATAGACAATATCTTTCAGAAAACGGAGCAGAAACTGTTCCTTTGCACATTTTCCTCAAGTCTCCACCGTATCCAGCAATTCATTGATCTCGCGAATATTCATCGGCGACTCGTTGCTGTCACCGGACGTTCTCTCATCAACAATGTCCGCACGGCTTCTGAACTCGGCTACCTCAATGTGAATCCTGACTATCTTATTGATGCCCGCGATGCGTCTCTGTTCAAACCACACGAGGTTGTGATTTTAACAACCGGCAGCCAAGGCGAACCACGTTCGGCACTGGCATTGATGGCACTTGATGATCACGCGTTTTTAAAGGTGGAACAGGGTGATACTGTGGTTATGTCGGCACGCATCATTCCAGGTAACGAAAAGTCAATCGGGAACGTGGTGAACCATTTGCTTAGGCGTGGCGCGAAGATATATCATGAACGCAACGCCAACGTACATGTCTCCGGTCATGGTTCGAGTGAAGACTTGAAGTTAATGCTCAACCTCCTGCAGCCTAAATTCTTTATGCCGATGCACGGTGAATACCAAAATCTGATGCGGCACGCCGAACTCGCTGAATCTGTCGGGGTGCCGAGTGAAAACATCAAAGTCGCTGAAGATGGCGAACTTATCCGCCTTACATCTGAAATGTGTGAAGTCTTTGGACGCGAGGGCCGTTCCGGACGGGTCCTTGTCGATGGCAAACCAGAAATCGAACTTGAGGATATTGTCCTGCGTGACCGTATCCAACTTTCTGAAGACGGCATCCTCGTGCCTATTATTGTCCTACAGAGCGACACAGGTGATGGCGACCAGCAAGAGAATATTTCTGCGGATAGCCATTCCAAAACAGGATTGAACGCTGGACAGATAGAAATCATCTCGCGTGGATTTGTCTATATGGACGAATCGGAAGAACTCATAGAAGAGGCGAAAGAGATTACCCGACGCGTCATCGAAAATCTGAGCGATGAACAGAAACACGAAACGGAGATAGTCCAAGATGAGATCCGAAGCGCGCTCCGTCGCTTTTTCTCAAAACAGATGCAACGGACACCGCTCATCTTCCCAGTTGTTATGCGGGTTTAGAGGGCAATTCAAACATCTACATCCGATGGAGCAGAACAGGCATTCCACTTCCGTTTGCATACGTGAGGATTGCAATTATGAAACTCTTAAACTGTCCCCTACGAGAGAAGTTTTTACTCTTCCTAACGACACTCTTAGTTCCCGGTTGCGCGATATTGAATCAACCGCCGCCGACAGAGATTCCCGCTGTCCAACTTCAGTGCAAGAATTATCCGCGGCTGGTTGATGGGAACATGGGTACGTCCAGCATTCTGAAGGTGGAGGGTTCTGTTGAAAAGGATCATACGGACGGAGTCACACTTCCCTACAGGTATCAGGACTCCATACAAGGAACGAATAAGGTCCAAGCGTTGATTCAGCTTAATTCTGCTGAGTATGTAACTTACGTTGAGATTCATCCTGCATCAAACATTCTGAGCCTCACAATAGACACAGCAGAATCAGACCAAGCACACCGCTTCACACGTATTTCTGACAATCGCCGGGCAAAATCTGAAAATGCCGCTGTGATACGTGTTAGCATTGAACGAGATATACTGTTTCTCCGACTCACTGCCACATCCGAGCGAGACAGTGCCAAATCGACACGAGAACCGTCAACAGATAAAATCACAGTGCCGTTCAAAGATATTGTAATTCGAGAAGTTAAGTTTTATGGGAAATAAAGCGAAATTTAATAAGGAGTAAATTGAATTGAAATTATTTACATCTATCGTGGCAATTGCTACCCTGATAGTAGGTTTCTCTGCCTGTGAGCGGGCATCACAAATTGTCCAACCTGCTACACCTGAAATAGAAGAGAAGCGTAGTGAGATTGCTATCGGAATCGTTTTACCTTTGACAGGACACGTGGCTGCTACGGGTGAACGTATGGAACAGGGGTTCGCACTCGCTATTGATGAAATCACCAAGGCAAATGTCAGCGAGGTCCGACTCAAGTTTATCTTTGAGGACGATATGGGCACGCCAGAAGGGACGGTTCAGGCATTCAATAAACTCATTGGGACAGATAGCGTGGTTGCTATTCTCGGTCCCTCAACATCGAGTGCAACACAAGCGGGTTTCCCGATTGCACAAGCACACAAGATCGTGGCACTCAGCCCGACAGCGGGAGC
This sequence comes from Candidatus Poribacteria bacterium, assembly GCA_028820845.1. Taxonomy (NCBI): domain Bacteria; phylum Candidatus Poribacteria; species Candidatus Poribacteria bacterium. Next base: position 9,727 of record JAPPII010000013.1, on the reverse strand, counting down.
AAGCGGCCTTACTGACATCGGTGACTTTGTTTTCCGTATTCCACTCACGACGGCGGTCGCTATTGCCGCGGGCATCAAGGAAACGCATGCGAAACTCGGTTATCAACGAGTAGCCACGTTATATGACGACACGGATCTCTTTTCTACAGATCAAGACACGGTATTACGGAAAATATTTGAAGCAAATGGTATTGAGGGGCTCACCCCAGAAACTTTCCAAACCGGTGATACTGACTTCTCAGCGCAACTCACTCGGATAAAAGCGTTGAATCCGGATGCTATTTTCGTCTCAGCATTGCCACCGGAAAAACCAGGAATCCTGATTCAAGCACGCCACCTCGGTTTAACGGCTCCCATTATTATTTCTTCGTTAACCGATGTTGAGGTAGCAGCTGCGGGGCCCGCCGCCGAGGGGGCAGTCACGTTCGTAAGTTGGATTAGCACAGATGACACCCCCGGAAATCAAGCTTTCGTTCAGAATTATAGCGAAACGTTTGGGATGGAACCAGACGGATTTGCTATGGTCGCGTATACTTCCGTCTATATCTTAGCGGAGGCAATTAGGAATGCCGAATCCACCGATTCGGCTGCGATTCGAGACGCGCTGGCGGACATCAAAGACTTTGACACAGTTTTCGGCAAATTCTCTTTTGCTGCCAACGGGGACGCTATCTATGATCCGAAGGTCCTGAGAGTGAAAGATGGCACGTTGCAGGCGTTTGAATAACTCCGTCAGAGACATAAGGTAAAACAAAATTATGCCAAAAACAATGTACGAAAAGATATGGGAGGCGCATCTCGTTCGCGCTTCCGCAGACGAGGTGCCGATCCTCTATATCGACACGCACCTCGTTCATGAAGTCACATCCCCACAAGCATTTGAAGGATTGCGGCTTAATAACCGAAAGGTACGCCGTCCGGATCTGACCTTCGCGACCATGGATCACAACGTACCGACAACAGACCGATCACTACCGATTACCGACCTGATTGCCGCGAAACAGATGGAAACGCTGGCGGAAAACTGCGCTGAGTTTGACATTCCGCTCTACGATATCGACAGTCCCGAACAAGGCATCGTCCACGTCATCGGACCCGAACTCGGTATTACACAACCCGGCAAAACCATCGTCTGTGGTGATAGCCACACCTCAACGCACGGCGCACTCGGCGCACTCGCTTTCGGTATCGGTACGAGTGAAATTGAGCATGTCCTCGCAACGCAGTGCCTCTTGCAACAGAAATCGGAGACCTTCGAGATTCGGATTGATGGCACACTGCCTTATGGCGTTACCGCAAAAGACATTATTCTCGCGATTATTGGACACATCGGTATCGACGGTGGCAACGGTGCCGTCGTGGAGTATACAGGTGCTGCGATCCGTGCCCTTAGCATTGAGGAACGGATGACCGTTTGCAACATGTCGATTGAGGCAGGTGCACGCGCGGGAATGATTGCACCTGACGAGACTACCTATGAATACATCGCTGGCAAGCGTTTCGCACCGAAAGGCGAAGAATTTGACGCAGCGGTTGAACGCTGGAAGCAGCTCCCGACCGACGATGGAGCAACCTACGATCGGACTCTACTACTCGATGCAGCGGACATTGCACCACAAGTAACGTGGGGGACAAACCCAGGTATGGTAACCGATGTAACCGGTCGCGTGCCGGATCCAGCAGAGATGACGACAACCGATGAGAAGACTGCCACTGAACACGCCTTAGCATACATGGATCTCAAACCCGGTACGCCAATCACAGATATTCCGGTAGACAGAGTCTTTATTGGCAGCTGCACCAATTCCCGCATCAGTGATTTACGGGCTGCCGCTGAAGTCGCGCAGGGCAGGAAGGTTGCAGAGACCGTCAGCGCGATGGTCGTCCCAGGTTCACAGGCGGTTAAACGCCAAGCGGAAGCAGAAGGACTCGACGAGATTTTCCGTGCTGCAGGTTTTGAATGGCGCGAAGCGGGATGTAGCATGTGCCTCGGCATGAATCCCGATATCTTAATGCCAGGTCAACGTTGTGCCAGCACGTCGAACCGAAACTTTGAAGGCAGACAGGGCAAAGGCGGACGCACGCACCTTGTGAGTCCACAGATGGCTGCCGCCACTGCGGTAACGGGACATTTTGTAGACATCCGAACGTTTCAGTAGAAAGCATGGAAAACTGGAAGATTGGAAGGAGGACCTTTGCCTTCAATCTCGAATATAAAGGAAACAAAAAATATGGAAGCATTCAAAGAACACGTTGGACGTGTCGTCCCACTCGATCGAATTAATGTTGACACCGACCAGATTATCCCGAAGCAATTTTTGAAACGGATTGAACGCACCGGATTCGGCGAGTTTCTCTTCAACGATTGGCGTTACCTCGAAAACGGCGATCCGAACCCAGAATTCGTGTTGAACCTCCCGCGCTACGCCGGTGCAAGCATTCTCATTGCGGGCGCGAATTTCGGTTGCGGTAGCTCGCGTGAACATGCCCCGTGGGCACTCCAGCAGTACGGTTTCAAAGCGATTTTGGCACCCTCGTTTGCAGACATATTCCGTAATAACTGCTATAAAAACGGCATTCTCCCGATAGCCTTACCTGCGGATGTTATCGCCTCACTCAGCCAAACAGCACACGACACTGAGGGTTACCAGTTGATGGTAGACTTGGAGGCGCAATCGGTGATTTGCCCTGACGGCACTGCACACAATTTTGAGATTGGCGATTTTGAGAAGTATTGTTTACTGAACGGACTTGATGAAATCGGCTGGACCTTGCAGTATGAAACGGATATTGCTGCCTATGAAAATCAATAGTCTTGTATCGGATTTCTTCGCCAGCGAAGGAAGCTGAGAAAGTCCTGAAGGAGTCAGGAATTGGTGTTCCCTCTTACAAGAGGGCTAAAAGGCCCCGCCCCCATGAAAAAACAACTTGATTTCTAGGAGCACTGAGGCTATACTATTCTTCAAATCTCATCTTCAGTCTGAATGGATTGAAAATTTAGGTACTTATGTTAAAAGCCCCGAAATCTCTTGAACCTTCTGATATCCTGATAGAACATTTCCCTGACCGAAGTATCAGACGGTTGCTCCAGGACCCGGAGTATGTGCGAGGCTTAGTAGAAATCATCGCGCCTGACCTTGTAGGGCTCCTTGATTTCAGCAGAGGTACGCAGCAGAATCGGAGTTTTATCTCCGATGCGTTGCGGGAGCGGGAGTCGGATGTCCTGCTACGTGTGCCGTTTCAGAGGACGACTGAGAACGAAGAACTCCTTATCTATATTCTGATTGAGCATCAATCGACGGTAGATCCTACGATGGGATTTCGGATGTTGTCTTATATGATGGAGATATGGCAAGGGCAGTGGCGGGAGTGGCAGTCGGAGGCTGGGTCGAGACGACGTTTGGATCCGATCTTACCGATAGTATTTTACACAGGGGATCGGCGGTGGACTTCTCCGTTGTCGCTGACGGCAATAATGGAGGTCCCCGAAATCCTGGAGCGATTTGTGCCGACGTTTGACACCCTATTTTTAGAAGTAAAAACAGCAGATCGAGAGACTCTAACGAAGCCTGGGCATCCATTAGGGTGGTTGTTAAGTGTTCTTCAAAAAGAGCGTTCGGGGAAATCAGCACTCAGTGAAGCGTTAGCATCCGCGGTATCGGCGTTAAGTCGGTTGGATGAAGCACAAGTATCGCAAGTGCGTCCAGCACTTCTCTATTTTATCCAATTGATTCTGCATCGTCGGTCAGCTGAGGAGCGTGAAGAGTTAATAGAATTGGTCAAACGCCATAGTCAAGATGAAAGTGAGGTAGTAATCATGGCACAAACAGCGGCTGAATTCCTTATAGAACAAGGCAAAGCCGAGGGCATCATAGAAGGCAAACAGGCAGCAATCCTACAGCTTCTACGGATCCGATTTCAGAACGTCCCAGAAACACTCACCGATCGGATCACCTCCATCCAAAATCTTTCACACCTTGATATCCTTTTAGAGCGGGTGATGACCGCCCAAAGCCTTGAAGATATTCAGGGCTGAATATTGTAACATCTGTACGTAAATGACCTTGTTCCCCCGACGAAGGGTTTTTGCTCACAAGAAACGCCCAAGCAAATTTGAATACCATACGCATATGAAAAAGAAAAAAACAGACAATTCCCAAGAACTACCATGGCAAATAACGGATGCTGTTTGGGATCAAATACAGCTTTTTCTCGCTGATTACCCAAAGGTCCGCGTTGGAAGTCCAGAAAAATGTCGTTTGTTCCTCTCTGCTATTTCGTGGCTAGCAAAAGAGGAAACCACCTGGAGTGATTTACCTGATAAGTATGGCAACATGCATACTATATACCAACGTTTTAGGCACTGGTGTGATGCTGGTGTCTTTGAATCGCTACAGGCACACTTCCACGCGGATGAAGAAGTATCAACCATCCTTAACACCTTATACGCTAGTCCTGTATACGCCAAAACCCTTAAAACTCGCATTACAAATTCTCTTAAAACCCAAGGTTTTAAAGTTCAAGACAACGAAGTTTACTTACCTGAATACCTTGATAAGAGAAAAATTAGGAAACTGCATAATGAGGCAGTTTGCCACAAAATTGAGGAAAATAAAAAAGGTCTTATTGAACATGAGCCATCTTTACTACAATGTTTTGCTTCTGGAGAAGAGATTGTCCCGGATAAAATCAATCCTAAACTTGTTGAAGTACATGCGGGGTCAAAAGAAGCACTTTTGTTTCGATACGCTGGCTTACATTGGAGTATACCAGTATCTTCAGGGTATGGTCGAAGACTCAGATACCTTGTAATGGACCAACATACAAATAAAGTGATGGGTTTGTTCGGTTTGGGAGATCCCGTTTTTAGTTTGAGACATCGTGATCAATGGGTAGGTTGGAATCATGAAGATAGAAAAGAGAGACTCCATCATGTTGTAGATGCTTTTGTATTGGGAGCAGTTCCACCTTATTCGTTTTTGTTAGGCGGTAAACTCATAGCACTATTGGCCACCAGTAATGAAGTTCGTGAAGCATTCAAGCACAAATACAAAGGAAAAAAATCAGTAATTCGAAAACGAGAAAATGCTGGCGATATCGCAATGATAACAACTACTTCTGCGCTTGAAAGATCGTCAATGTATAACCGTCTCAAATGTGCAGAACCAAATCTATCAGCGCAGCCGGATATTGAGATAGAACATCTTGAGAAACGACTTGTTTTTCAGCGCGTAGGACACACGCAGGGATTCGGTGAATTTCACTTCTCCAATGGAATTTACGGTTCACTAATAGCGTATGCGAAATCAAATGCTACTGCCACAGCTAGCCATGAATCTTGGGGGTCAGGATTTAGAAACAAACAAGAGGTGGTTCAAAAGGCACTTGGTAAGTTAGGGTTACCTAAAAGTTGGCTTAATCATGGAATTAAGCGAGAAATATATGTGGCACCATTGGCAGAAAATACTCGCGCTTTCCTATGTGGTAATGACCGAGAACTGCACTATTACGATCAACCCGTAAGTGAACTATTCAAGTGGTATCGTGAAAGATGGTTGCTGCCTCACAGTAAAAAAAATAAATACTATAGGACGTGGGAACCTCAAGAGTGGAAGTTATGGGAAGGTAACCAGAGCAGTTTTTTTGCAATTAAACAAGCGAACTCGAGTATTAACCAGCAGAGCATAAAGAAAGCCAAAACTGGTGATGAAGAAAGGGAACGCGAGCAACTTGTCATCAAAGCAATAGAAAAAAGGCAAACGCTCGAAAATACTTTTAGTAAACATCAACTCTCAGAGCATCTCACCTACGAGGAATTCATAGACGAATGTACCACAAAAAAGATAGCATTCACAACGACTTCTCGATCCTATGCTATTAGCAACGAGGCAATTAGAGGTTACAGCAACTACTTGAGGGGTATCAGAAGCATAATTGCCGACTTTGAGAAACTGATCAAAGCAATCAACTACGGAGACAAGGGAGCAGTGTGGATTCGCAATTTGCTTAAGGAATTAAAATCGAAGGTTCAATTCTCCGTAGACCTCCTCTTACCCGAAGTAGATAGTGAAGGAGTAAAATAATAATGAACGAATCGGTTGATTTTAGTGAACTCCCAAAATCTCTCGTTGATGAGGTCCTTAAACGAACTGAAGGAATAGGGCAAGAGTTATTAGAATCTTTTGAAGAGCTGCGAAACAAAAGAGAAGTATGGCGCAAGCAACTTATTGACTCTGGTTTGGTGATGCATGATTCCAGCTTGCCTGTAACACAAAGCCCAACTACTTGTGGTGTTGACGGGTCCTACGCTGTTGAAAGACTTTTAGCGACAGATTTGGTGGTAGCTGGCGCAGTAGCAGTTGAGGGTTTGACCCCCCCTTCCGAAAAACGTTTTTGGCCGGAACCTAATCATTTTGTCCATGTCGAAACTGAAACTCATAATCCCGACACGAGTTCCATCTTACGCGCAGGGATGATTGGAATGGAGTTGATTTTAGCCCAACAAGCCCCTCATGAACTTGTTCTTTTGGATGGTTCATTAACCACTCCTGTCATTTACTTTAATCAAGGTTTTAGCAAAGCCAAGGAATGGCCTCATCTCAAAACCGTTAAAGGATATTTAGTTAATAAAATCCAGTCTTTTCTTGAGGCGTATTACTGCCTTTTAAATCCTCCACGTAATGACCGGCAATGGATAGCTATACCTAAGTATACCTCTCGTAGGGAAATAGGCAAAAAATTGGGATGGCCCGACTCTCATGATGATCGCGGATTGCTAAGTTCTATTTTGGAACCGGGTGAGTATACAACTCCTGCTTTACTCTCTACCTACTCCTGGCATCTCGGCACTTCAGTAATTAACGATTTCACTGATGTTGCTACCTTAAACGAGATAGACCAAATCGTTGAGCAAGTTTTACAATCTTTGAACAGGGTCCATTTTCTTTATTATCGACCTCACGCTTATATGCCAGCTTTACGTTTGGAAATGAGTCAAACTATTGCCAAAAATCGCCCCAGATTAGGTATCGTTTTACAAGGTATCAAGGATCAGTGCAGCACAGCTGCTATTATGGAGCCATACCCTCTTTATCTGGCAGACAGAATGGTTAAACATTTACCTAGGGCCGTCCCCGCTTTTCGCCAGATAACCAGTCAACATCTTGCAGAAGACTATCAGGGAAACATCGATGACGTTTTCGTTGGTCTTCACAGTTACCGCACAGAATCAGGGAGGTAAAAATGTCCGATCAAAAATTAAGCCAATTGATTGATCAGGCCGAAAGAATTGGCGTTATTGGTTCACCATCTTCTACAACGGAACTTGCCTTGGATATTTTATCAACTGCCGTTGATAAGAAGTTAGTCGGTGAATTGGCTATTTTCGACTATATACAAGACGGTCTTGACCATTACGCGTTGGGACAGATCACTGAAATCGCCCTGAAGAACATCTGGCACGAAGACCCTACCATGCGGAGTTTGATACGGCAGCGTGGCAAAGTTGATGCAGTCAGTGAACGGCAGGACACGCATCAAGGTGAAATGATTGTCAGTGCTGTCTTTTCCGACGAAAACGGCAGTTATCGCCCCAGTAGTTTAGGGACGGTCCCATCTACAGGAACACCGATTCAACAAGTAAATAACGATGTTTTGGATATGTTACTTTATCCATATAAGGAGCAGATTGTCTATTTAGGACGCGTTTATGGCTCAAAGCCTAAATTACCTCTATGGTTTAAACATTTTGATACTGGCGAAGATGGAGCAGGCGAGGCATATCACTTGGGAATTTTTGGTAAGACCGGTTCTGGTAAATCAGTCTTGGCAAAAATGATTATGCTGGCTTATGCTCACCATGAAAGTATGGGAATATTGGTAATTGATCCACAGGGAGAATTTTCACAAGAAGCTTCAGGAACAGGAGTTTTGGGTAGTTTTCAACTACCGGTAAAAGAGGTCTTAGACAGCCTGAACAAAACAACAAAGGTCATTAGCGTCCAGAACCTTGTTTTAGATAGATGGGAACTATTTGCACAAATACTTTATGAATCACCTTTTTTTGAAAAACTCACCATTCCAAAAACCGAAAATCGAGATATAGCAGCCAATACTTTAATCGACGAACTTAAGAAGAAAAAAGTTAAACTATCGGATTTACATAAGCGAGAATCTTTTAATGAGGCTTGGTCCCTTCTCGGACAAGAATCTACTCAACAAATTTTTTACCGTTCTCCGGGACCTCTTAAGCGTTTTTCATCCGCGCATACAAGTGCTGATCCTAATGAATTTTATCGTGATATTTGGGCACCAATTGCCCGATTATTTGATTCAAATCGTGCAGGCGCACAAGCTGTAGAGAGTATTCTATATAGTTTGTTCAAAAAGGGAAACAAGCCTTTGATTATCATTGATTTAGCGATTAAAGGTGAAACAGATCTATTTTGGAACGACACTATTCAGGCATTAGTGATCAAGAGACTTTTGGAAGGCATTCGTCTATCAGCTGAATCCGCCTACACTGAAAAACAAAACCTTAACACCCTAGTTCTAATGGATGAAGCTCACCGTTTGGCTCCTGCTGATAGCCCTGATAATGATACAATGAAACAAATCCGCAATATCTTTATTGATTCGGTGCGAACCACTCGTAAATATGGTGTAGGTTGGATGTTCATATCTCAAACCTTGTCGAGTCTGCACCGTGAAATTGCCCAACAGTTGCGTATTTACTTCTTTGGTTTTGGATTATCAATGGGCGCAGAGTTTCAGGCATTGCGTAATCTTGTTGGTGGCCGTAGTAAAGCCCTTGATCTTTACCAACTTTTTCGCGATCCACAATCTTCGTTTGATATCGCGTCTCGAGATTACGCGTTCATGACTATTGGTCCTGTTTCACCGCTCTCATTTGCCGGGACCCCACTTTTCTTAAACGCTTTCACAGATCCTAATAATTTTTTGAAAGAGAATCAAATTTCAGTACAGCAACAAAGTAAAGTTGAATCCAAAGCTATTCCTTCTGTCACTTCTGAACTTTCTCACGACGAAAAGAAAGAATTGATTCGGGAAATGCGTGGCTCAATGAAAGGCACATGGGGAAGTACCGTTGAAGAAATTGATGCTTATCTTGCGTCAGAGAGGGAAGCATGGAACAGAAAGTTTTAGATATTCACTCAGCTGGTTCCAAAGCCACGTCAGTGTTCTTGGATACCCCAGTTCTTATATATTACCTTGAAGATATTGAACCGTACTATCTTTTAGCAGAGGAAATATTCAACAAAATTAATGATGAGAAAATTAAAGGTTTCCTCTCAGCAATATCAGTGACAGAATTTGTAACTAAACCGTTTGCAGATGGAAAGATAGCAGAGATTGAACGTTTCAAGCGATTTCTCTCCTCATTGTCAATTCAAGTGCTCACAGTTACCTATGAGATAGCGGAACGGGCGGGAAAACTGCGTTCAGAATATCCATCCATCCGAACCCCTGATGCTCTAATTGTTGCTACAGCATTAGAGAATGGCTGTGATATCTTTGTCACTAACGACAAAGATTTGAAGAAACTGGAAGTTAGTGAGTTAAATGTAATTGTACTTGAGGATTTTGTTGAGTGAGGAAACGCAATACAAACAGGGTTGAATTAATACAATAACAATCTGACCGGGTTTGTCTCTATAGGACTTACGCAAAATTAGAAAATGAGTTGATATATTCTCAGTCGTCGCTT